>JBAXWQ010000006.1:0-26508 GCA_037128315.1 Opitutia bacterium
GACAAACACCTCCAGGGGCATGGTGGTGCCGGCGGCCAGCTGGGCGTCGCGGATCAGGGCGATTTCCTTGAGGGAATTTTCCCGGGCCAGCACCACGAGATTGGCGCCGAGTTGGCGGGCGAACTCCACCCCCGCGGCACTGGTCACCGTCATCTGGGTAGAGGTATGGATCGGAAAATCAGGCGAGAGGGTGCGGATCAGCCGGCAGATACCGACATCCTGCACGATGGCCGCGTCCACCCCGGCGGAGATGATGGACTTGAGATAATCGACGGCGGCCGTGAGCTCGTCGGGAAAAACCAGGGTGTTGAAGGTCACATAACCGCGCACGCCCCGGCGGTGGAGGAAAGCCATGAGCTTCGGCAGGTCGGCCACGGTGAAGTTCTTGGCCCGCATACGGGCATTGAAGCGCTCCAGCCCGAAATAAATGGCATCGGCGCCATTCTCCACGGCGGCCCGGGCGCAGTCCCAATCGCCGGCGGGCGCGAGCAGTTCCGGCCGCGCCGGCGGTGGGCGGGCGGTGGGCGGGGCGGCAGGAGTCGGGGCGGTGGACATGGCGGTCAGACAGCGGCAATCTCCGGCGGGGGGGGCGACGGAGCGACATTTTTTTTCGCGAGGGAGGCGACATGCGGGGCGGCCGCCCGGAGTTCGAAGGCGAACAGGACGGTGAGGGCAAACAGGCCGGTCGCGAGGTAACCCAGCATCGGCAGGCCCAGGAGGTGCCCGGCCGCATCTCGCGTGACAAAGAATCCCGCGAGGATGTTGGCCGAGGCATTGGCGGCCAGCTGCAAGGCGGAGATGATGCTCATGAAACCGCCCCGGTAGCGGGCCTCGACGGCGTTGGTGATCATGGTCATCGCCGGCGCATAGCGGCCGGACATGGTGACCATGAAGCAAGCCATGATCACACTCGCAAAAACCACCGAGGAGGGGCCGAGCCGCATGATGACGAGCGTGGCCACGACGGAGCCGCAGGACATGATGACCAGCAGCCGCAGGCGGTCCATGTGATCGCTGAGCCAGCCGATGATCGGCGTGCTGATGGCGGTGGCCACGCCGCCGACGGCGTAGGCGATGGGCAGTTCCACTTGCTCATTGAGTCCCACATTGGCGATGAAGGAAGGGGCGAGGAAAGGCACCAGAATGCCCCCCGCCATGCCCAGCATGGAGCCGACCGCAAAGGCCCGCCGGTGCACCCCATGAGACAGGATTTCCTTCATCTGCCGCCAGGGCTGGTGATTGTGCACCGCGGTACGCAGGGAGGGCAGGGCCAGCCAGGCAATCAACAGGTTGATGACCGCGCAGCCCGCGAGCAGAAAGAACGCCGCGTGCCAGCCGAAACGCCCGGCCAGCAGCAGGCCGGCGGGAATCCCCAGGACCGAGGCGACGGGGAAAGCGGCGCTGACAAACCCCATGGCCCGTCCACGCCGGGCGGGCGGGATGAAGTCGCCGACCATGGCCGTGACCATGGAGCTGGAAAGCCCGCCGAACGCGCCGGCCGCCAGGCGGGCCAGCAGCAGCAGCTGGTACCCGGGGGCGAGTCCACAGGCCAGGGTGGCGAGGCCAAACCCGCTGTAGAGCACGAGCAGCACGCGTTTGCGATCGAACCGGTCGAGCAGGAAACCACCGGCGAAACCACTGACAGCCGCCGCGATCCCGTAGCAGGCGACCAGATGGGAGAACTGGGCCGGGGTGATGTGGAAGGCCTGCATGAGCTGCGCGCCCAACGGCATCATGATCATGAAGTCCAGGACATGGGTGAACTGGACGGCTCCGAGCACCAGCAAGGTCGCGCGCTCGCGCCCGCGGGGAAGCTCAATGGACGGTGAAGAAGCCGGCATGGGCGGGGATAAGCGCACAGAAGATCCCCCGGCGCAAACCCCGCCTTAGGTTGGCGGTGCGACGCGAGGCACGGAAGCCGTTCCGCTCATTGCTTCGGTGGGACCGACCACGGCCCGGGCCGCCTCGGCAAAGAGGTTGGCTCCCAGCCCGAGATGGCGGCGCCGGTGGCGCACCAGGGCGATTTCGCGGACAGGGGCCGATCCGGTGAATTTTCGAAAAACCAGACCCTCCGGGTCATTGGCACTGCGGGCGCTTTGCGGGAGGACACTGATGCCCAGGCCCAAGGCCGTGAAGGATTTTACGGTGGCCAACTGGCCGCAGCGATGGCCGATCCGCGGTTCGAAATCATGGTCGCCGCAGAAGTGTTGGGTTTGGGACGCAACCGTGGAGGCATCGCCGAGCATGATAAAGGTCTCATCCCGCAGGTCGGCGAAGCCGATCGTTGGCGCGGTGGCCAAGCGGTGCTGGGCGCCAACTGCCAGCCAGAGTGGTTCGCTATAGAGTTTTTCTATCTGCAAGCGGGGCTCATTCAAGGGCAACGAAAGCAACGCCCAATCCAGCTTACCCTCGAGCAGCATCTCCACCAGGGGGCGGCTGAAGTCTTCCTGGGTCTGCAAATTGAGGGGAAGGTCGTTGGCCCGGCAATAGGCCAGAATGGCGGGCAGAAAGAATGGCGCGACCGTGGGGATGGCTCCCACCAACACCTTGGGCCCCAAGTGAGAGTCGTTTTTCAATTCGCCAATGGTTTGCTCCGCCTCACTGAGGATGCGCCGGGCACCCTCAACCAACGTTTTTCCCGCCTCGGTCAGCACCGCCTTCCTCCCCAGGCGATGGAAAAGCTTCTGATTAAACTCCTCTTCCAGGTTTAGGATTTGCTGGCTGAGGGAAGGCTGGGAGATCGATGAGCGAGCCGCGGCTTTTGTAAAATTCCCTGTCTCAGCGACTGCCAAGAAGTAACGTAGCTGGTATAATTCCATAGGATAATCAGATGGATTCTATAGAATCAAAGTATTTCATCTATTACAAGCCATGTCGTATAGTCTGCCCATGCACCAAAACGGTGCCCAATAGAAATATAAAAGAATCATCTAACTTTATGAAGACCAATACACTAAATGCAATGCTTGCTGTCGCCACTCTCGGTATTGTCACCCTGATTGCCGCCAGCCGGGGTGCGGCAGGACACTTTGAACTGCTTCCGATACTCGTCAGCTATATCGCGGTGGCCATTCTGGCCTCCTTGGCCGCTTCAGATTATCGGGTCGGGGCAAAGCCCTATTCAGTCCGTTGATCGATTTTCCTTAAGCTAGTTTAGCGTTTAACAGAGGCCGGGATGAACCCCCGGCCTCTTTTTATGTCTGCATTCGACGTTCGTTCGCGCCCGTTAGACAAATCACCTCGTCGATGCCGCTCTTTTGGAAACAATCACCCACTGACTGATGGAAGCGGCACAAGCAAATGACACCTGGAGGGACTGGTTTGAGGTCCATGGCCCACGGTTGCTGCTGTGCGCCCGCCAGTGGACCCGCACCCTCGCCGATGCCGAGGATGTCGTCCAGGAGGCGTTTGTCCGGTATTGGCGGCATCAACGCCACCTGCCGGGCGACCCGCAGGCCCTGCTCATCACCTCAATCCGGCGGGCGGCCATCGATCATGCCCGGCGGGAATCCCGCCGCTCCGCCCGGGAGGACAAGGCCGACGGGGGGCTGGAGGAACGGGAAAGCGTTTTTATCGCTCAGCCGAGTGAGGAGGCCGAACGCCGCCGGGAAATCGAAGCGGCCCTGCAAAAGCTCTCCGACCTGCAACGCGAGGTGCTGGTGCTGAAAATATGGAACGAGTTAACTTTTGAGCAGATCGCCGCCATCCTCGACATCCCGGCCAACACCGCGGCCTCCCGCTACCGGTATGCGCTCGGCGCCCTGCGCAATGAATTGAACCCTGCCCACCATGGATGAATCATTCCACACTCTTGAAGCTGAACTCAAGGACCTGCCGTTGCCGCGTCCTTCCGCCGCCCTGCTGCATCGCCTCGAGGCGGACCTGGCCACCGGAGCAGAGACCCTCGTGGTGAAGTCGCGGCGTTACACCACCAGTACGAACCTTGCTTCCTGGAAGTGGTCCGCCTGGCGCGTGGCGGGGCTGGCCGCTGCCGTGGCCCTCGTGGTCACAGCGGGCCTGTTGCGGGTCAGGCTGCAGCCGCAGCCGATTTCAGACCCTGCGACCGCGCCGATGATTGCCGCGGCTCCGATCATGGATACTGCCCGCGATCACTACCACCCCATCGCGGCCACCAATGTGCTATACGAACTTAAGGACGAAGGCCCCGTTAATACTTCCGATGCCACCCTGACACGTCGCGTCCGGGCCCGCTATCTTGATACCTACACCTGGAAGAATCCCACGACCAATGCGTCGCTGCGCTGGAGCGTGCCCCGTGATGAAATCCGCCTGGTATCCGCCACTTTGAACTGAATTTTAATCCATCCCTCCAACCCCCATCCCTCATGAAAACATATCAGAAATATCTGCTCTCGGCTCTGGCCCTCTCGGCCGTGGCTCCCATCGCCTGGGCCCAAAAGGAAGTCATCATCCGTCGCGTCGAGGCCGATGCTTCGCCGCACCGCATTATCATCAACAAGCGTGAAGGCGGCGGGGAAAAGGAACAGGTGACCTATCTGGGCGTGGAGACGGCTCCCGCCGGTCGCACCCTGGGCGCCCAACTCGGTCTGGCCCGCGACTCCGGTCTCGTGGTCACGCAGGTCATGGAGAAAAGTCCGGCGGCCGGAGTGCTGCAACCGGACGATGTGCTGACCAAGCTGGACGATCAGCTCCTGGTCAACATGCCGCAACTGGGCGTGCTGGTCCGGGCGCACAAGGACGGCGACGAGGTGAAACTGGTGCTCGTGCGCGGGGGAAAAGAAACCAGCGTGAAGGTTAAACTGGGCACCCGGGAGGTGCCCAAGGGCGGCCCGGCCTTTATTTTCCAGCATGGCGGGCCGGGCGACATGAATTGGAATCAGATGCTCGGCAATGAAGGTCCGGGCGGCTTAGAATCATTGCACGGACTGCCGGGGATGGATCCGGAGCATGCCCGGGAAGTCTTGCGCATGATTGGCCGGGAGCGGGGGAACGTCATGTCGGGTCCCGGCATGCACATCATCACCCGGTCCGGCAAGGGCTCGACCATCGTCGATCTGCCCAAGAGCAACATTTCCTATTCGGATGATGACGGCTCCATCGATATCAAGGTCGAGAATGACCAGCGCAATCTGACGGTGAAGAATGCCAAGGGTGACGTGACCTATCAGGGTTCCATCAACACCGAGGAGGAGCGCGCCAAACTGCCGCCCGAGGTCATGAAGCGACTCAGCCGACTGGAGCAGGATACCTTCAACGTCGAGGTGGACAGCGATTTCAAACCTGAGACGGTGCCCCTGCCTCCTGGGCCGGCCAAAACCAAGATCCACCAGCAGTTCGGGCCTGAACGGGAGCGCCCGATGGATCCTGCCCTCAGGTCACTGTAACGCGCACGTCCAAACGACCGGGCTGCAATTTGGGCCCGGCCAGATGGGGCCGCAGCCTGCGGCCTCTTTTTCTTTTAGGTGACCGGCGCGTCCTCGTCGGGCGGATTGCGCTTCAGAATCGCGGCCATGATCAAGGAGATGATCAGGCCCATCACAATCGTGGCAACGAAGCCGAACACAGATTGGATGATGGGTTTGGTAAACATGCGCATGCCCTTTTCCGCTCCCTCCATCTGGGCATCGCTCATGTTGACCGCCGCCCATTTGACCCGGGAAGCTTCAATCAAGTAATCAATAAAATTGGGATTCACGAAGGTGAAGTGAACGTAGGCATAAATGGAGCCGATCAGTCCCGAGTACACCGCGATCATTACCCCTGTACCCACGCCCTTGCCGTAGGTCAGATATTTCCCCGCATCTTCCTCGCGCACCGCCTTGATCGCCAGCCAGTAGATTACAATCGCATAGACCAGCGGCACAAAGTTGAACCAGGTGCCTTGGTTGATCTTGTCGGTCTGGTAGCCGAGAAAGAAGCTTACCAAAGTAAGGACGATCTGACCAATGGCCATGATCAGCGCGTAGAGGAGTGTTGTGCTCATGGCGCCAACTTGGGAAAGACCGAGGGAAAGTACAAACGCGGAATGACCGGCGGCCGCATAAATGGATGAGCGGTAGCAACGGCTCGCACCCTCCCGCGCTCGGCCATGGCGCCGGTTTACTGGGGCTTGGCGGCTTTGAGTGTAACCACCGTCGCGCCCCAGTCACCGGAGGATTCATCTCCCGGACCAAAGCTGGCAACCATGGCTGATCGCCGCAGGTGGGTATGCACGGTGGTCCGGAGCGTCCCGGTGCCCTTGCCATGCACCACCCGCACGCGGTGCCGGCCGCGCTTCAGACATTCGATGAAGTAATCCTCCAACAGGTTGCTGATTTCAGCGGGACGAAACGTGTGCAGGTCCAGTTCCCCCGTGATGGGGATGGCCACTGGCTGCTGCGGGCTTGTTTCCGGCATGCCCGCCAGTGTCATCAGCCCGCGGGTCTGGGCGACAAAAAAACCCGCCCCTTTCAGGGCGGGCTTTTCACACACACTCTCTAGCAAAGAACAGTCTGAACTACCAAATTATGATTTCGCGACGCGGACGTGGCGGGAGACTTTCGCCGCATTGGCCTGCTGGGCGAAGTACCCGGTGAACAGCGGCAATTCGGTGGAGATGAACACCGGAGTCTTGGCCTGCTGGCGCAGTTCATTGAGACTGGTGTTGATCTGCTGTTCCGCGGGCAGTTGGCGCGGGGCCTGGACCACATAGGTGGGCAGAACAACAACGTTTGAGTCGGCGGTGCTCTGGTCAGCATTCGCAGTCGCGGTGAGGGCGACGAGTCCGGCAAGAAGAAGAAAGGTCTTGGTTTTCATGTTTAAAGGTTGGTTGCATTACTTACACGCAACCCATGTGCCAAGTTGCAGTGTACGGTGTAAACATCTCGTGCGGAACAGTAAGAAATTTTATTCGCCGCGATGGACGGTTTTCTCCGCAGGTAAAATGCGGCGAAGATGAAATTGGTCCTTCCCGCAAATGGGATGCAACGAGCCGGGGGCAGGAGAGGCGCCGCCTAAATGTTCGTGGTGGTATTTATATCCGGTCAATTCACACTGCCGCAAATATTGCATTCCTTCCATGCTGATCATTCAAGATGTCGTTAAACGCTATGGCGCGGCCACCGCACTCAATGGTGTTTCCCTGCAGGTCAGGGCCGGGGAGTTTTTCGGTCTGCTGGGGCCCAATGGAGCCGGCAAGTCCACGCTCATGTCGCTGGTGGCGGGGCTCAGGGCTCCGGACGCCGGCACGATCACCCTGGATGGCCAGCGCCTATCGGTGGCTGATCCCAGCGCTCGCGCCCATCTCGGGCTCGTGCCCCAGTCCATCGCCTTGTATGAGGATCTCAGCGCCGAGCAGAATTTGCGGATCTTTGGCGAACTTTATGGTCTGCGGGGGGATAATCTGCGCCACCGGGTGGCGGAGGCGCTGGAGGCGGTGCAACTGACGGACCGCCGGCGCGACCAGGTCAAAACCTTTTCCGGCGGCATGCAGCGTCGACTCAACCTCGTGGCGGCCCTGCTGCACCGGCCCAAGTTGCTGCTCTGCGACGAACCCACGGTCGGAATCGACCCTCAGTCGCGCAACGCCATCTTTGACTTTCTGGAGGCCCGGGCCCGCGAAGGCCTCACCGTGATCTACTCGACGCACTACATGGAGGAGGCGACCCGCCTCTGCACGCGTATCGGCATCATCGATCATGGCCGGATTCACGCCCTCGGCACCCTGGAAGAGTTGCTGGCCCAGCTGCCGATGAAGGACGGCATCTCGTTCCCGGCGACAGCCGTCACGGCCGCCTTGGCCGCCAAACTGGTGGGGCATGGTACCATCACGACAGATGGGGGGCTCCATCATTTTCTGCCCCATAATGACTTCAAGACATCCGCCTTTTATGCCTTGGCTGAGGAGGACCAATTATCATCGCGATTGTTTGCCGCTGAACGTCCCACCCTCGAGGGTGTATTTCTCCACCTGACGGGGCGCACGCTCCGCGAATAAGTCATCCGATGCGCATCATACTGACTCTTGTCCGCAAGGACTTCGCGAATTTCCTGCGCGACCGGACCGCCGTCATGCTGACCTTTCTGGTGCCCATTGCCCTGATCTATATTTTCGGGCAGGTATTTGGCCTGAATCGCAAGGACACCGGGCCCACCGGCATCCGCCTGGCAGTCGTCAATCAAAGCGACAATGTGGCGGCGGCCAAGCTGGTCGAGGCCTTGCGGGCGGAAAAGTCCTTCCATGTGCTGACTCAGTTCGTCAATCCCGACCAAACCCAGCGAGCTCTGGCTGAGTCTGACCTGCGGCCCATGATCCGGAATCGGGAGTTCCGTTTCGCTGTCATTCTCCCCGCCGATCTTATTCCGGCCAGTGGGTTGGGCCTGCACCTCAAGATTCTGTCTGATCCGCGCAATGAGATCGAAACACAGACCGTCAATGGCCTGTTGCAGAAAACGATCTTCACCAGCGCCCCGCAACTGCTGGGCCAGTCGCTCCAAAGCCGGGCCCGAAATTTCCTGGGTGACGCCCGGCTGGATCAATTCAACGCGGCGATAGCCAGCGCCGTGACCGGGGCTTTCGGCGGTGATCCTGATGAGACTAAAAAAGCCATCGCGAGCGGCGGATTCGGGCTGGGGGCGGTCGCGGCTCCAGCGGATCCGGCGGCGAAGGCCAGCGCAGCCAACTCGGCTGACTTATTTTCCCGGATCGTGAAAGTCGAGACGGAGCAGGTCGTCGGCAAGGATGTTAAGAGCCCGGAGGCCACCCGCGTGGTGGGCGGCTGGGCCATGATGTTCCTGATGTTCGCCCTGAGCGCCTCGGCGGCCGCATTTTTCGACGAGAAAAAAGCCGGGCTTTTTCAGCGCTTGCTCTCGACGCCTGCCCAACGCACCCACCTGCTTTGGAGCCGTTTCCTGTACGGTGTCATTTTGGGGCTGGTGCAGCTCACGGCGTTGTTTTTCGCAGGCCGGGTGTTGTACGGCATCGACGTGATGGGGCATCTGGGCAATCTGCTGGTCATCTGCACGGCCGCCGCTGCGGCTTGCACCGCCTTTGGCATGTTGATCGCGGCCATTTCCCCGACTGCCGCTGCGGCGAATGGACTGGCGACATTCCTCGTGCTCACCATGAGTGCGACCGGGGGCGCTTGGTTTCCGGTCAGTTTCATGCCGGAGTTCATGCAAACCATGGCCAAGTTCACCCTCGTCTACTGGGCGATGGAGGGATTTTCCCAGGTGTTGTGGGCCGGACAGCCGTTGCGGGACATCCTGCCCACGGTGGGCGTATTGCTGGGCATAACGGCGGGCGTGATGACGCTGGCCGTGTGGCGCTTCAACCGCAGTACGATTTTCGACTGATCACCCAGCGGCGGGCGGGGGGGGCGGGGGCGTTTGCTTCGCGGGGTCAGGGGTCGATTCCGGTGGAACAACGGGCTCGGCACTGGCTTGCTTGATGGTGCCAACGGGGGGATAGGCGGGAAATTTTTTGGGCTGGGGCTCCTCGGGCTCCTGCATGGCGCGGCGCACTTCCTCCTCCACGCCACTGGCGGCTTTCTTGAATTCGCGCACTGACTTGCCCAGCCCCTTGGCCAGTTCCGGCAGCTTGTTGGCCCCAAACAGCAGCAGGACGACGAACATGATCATCATCAACTCCGGGCCGCCGATGCCTTCAATAAAACCTGCGGAAAGTATCATGGTTCAATTAGAGTGCTAGGGGTTGGAAAAGTAACGAAAAAATCCGTCAACCATCCAGAAATCCGCCGGATAGCCCCTCCGGTGGCGCGTCGCCCCATGGAAATGCGCCGCGTCCGCCGGTGCCGGGGTGATCTTCCCGTCCTTCCTACCCCAAGGTAATCTCGACGTAGAATTTTTGGGTCTGGCCGGGAGCCACCTGATGCAGCCCCACTTTGGTTTCAGCGGCATTCGGCGGTCCCATCCAAGGCTCGACGCAGTAGAAGGGCGATTTTTCATCCTGGGTCCAGGTCACAATGGCCAGATCGCGGGGGCTGCTGTTGGCCATGCCGCTGCGGAAAAGCAGGCGGCTGCCGGAGGGGGTCTCCGTAACCGTGAAGACATCGCGGCGCAGGCCGCTATGGATGAGGTCGACCAGATCCTTGTTGCCCAGCGATTCCCGGCTGCCGACCCGCGGTCCGGCAAAAAGACCGCCCTGCTCATCCCGCTGCAGGTATTTGGTGGCGGTGGTTTCAAGGATATAGTCCCGCCGCGTACGACCCGCGCTCCACGGCAGGGTGAAATAGAAATGATGGCCGGCCGACCAGGGCATGGGCTGGCTGCCCAAGTTGGTCAGTTGCAGCTCCACGAAAATTCCTACGGGGTCGAAACGGTAGCTGACCACGAATTCGTAGTCATACGGATAGGCGGCCAAAGCCGCGGCATCGGGCATGAATTGGGCGGAAAACCCGCCCTCGTCGAGCCGGGTGGTCCGGAAGGTGCCCTGCCGGGCAAGTCCATGCATGGGCATCGGTCGGCGTTGGCCGTCGTCGGCCCGCCAGTGATGAATCTCGCCCTTGTCGTAGCTGCGCCCGCTGAAGGGGAAAAGGATCGGGTTGCCGCCGCGGATGCTGGCAATGTTATCCAGGTTATCCGCTTCGGGCCAATAGATGATGTCGCGCACACTGCCATCGCCCAGGGTCACATTCCAATTCATGAGACGTGCGCCCAATTCGGGCAGGGCCAGGAAGGAGGAGCTGCCCACCTGCCATTTATAAATCGTGTGCCCGAGATACGGGATGCGTTCCATAAGCCATGTGGTAGAACAGAAAGACGCCGCGTACCAATCCAAATAAGAAATTATCTCGATCGGCCCAAATTTGAAAGGGAGGGGCAGATTATAAGCTGAGGACGCTTGCGTGCCGCCGGTGACCGGGTAAATTGACGGTCCATGTTCAGATTGGCCCGCATCTGGTTCTTCCTCCTCGCCCCCGCGATATTCTCCTTCGCGGCTGATCCCGCCCCGGTTCCGGCCTCGGGCGCCCCGGCCAAGAAAACCTTGGTCTATGTCCTGCCCGTGCGCGATGAGATCAACAAGCCCACCCTTTATATCCTGCGCCGCGGGCTCAAGGAAGCCATTGAGCAGAAGGCCGACGTGGTGGTGCTGGACATGAACACTCCGGGCGGCGCGTTGGACGTCACCTTTGAGATCATGGAGGCGCTAGATAAATTTCCCGGCCGTACCATTACGTTCGTCAACAAGGAGGCCATGTCGGCTGGAGCCTTCATTTCCGCGGCCACGGGGGAAATCTATTTTGCGCCCGCCGGGGTAATCGGCGCCGCCGCCCCGGTGCTCTCCACCGGGGGCGACGTCGACAAGACGATGAAGCAGAAAATCGTCAGTTACCTCCGTGCCCGGATGCGGGCCAGTTCTGAAGGCAAGGGCTACCGTGGCTTGGTCATTTCGGCCATGATTGATGAGGATTTCGAGCTCAAGATCGGTGACAAGGTCCTGAAGCCCAAGGGGGAATTGCTCTCGCTGACCGCCACGGAGGCGTTGGAGAAATATGGGGAGCCGCCCCAAAGCCTCCTCGGAGCCGGGAAAGCCGCGGACATTGAGGCCTTGTTGACCGCCAAATTTGGGGCCGGCGGCTACACGGTGAGGCAATTCGAGGTCACGTGGTCGGAGCGGGCCGCCCAGTATCTGAACGCGCTTTCGCCTCTTTTGCTCGGGCTTGGCCTGCTGGCGATCTTCATCGAATTCAAGGCGCCATCGCACGGCATTTTCGCCGGTCTTGGGGTGCTGCTGCTGCTCGTGGTTTTTCTGGGGCACTATGTTGCCGGGCTTTCCGGTCACGAACCGGTACTGTTGTTCAGCGTTGGTCTCTTGCTCCTGGCCGCGGAGATATTTTTCTTTCCGGGCCTGGCCCTGCCGGCGCTGCTTGGCCTGGGCTTGATGCTGGTTTCCCTCGTGTGGGCCATGGCGGATTTTTGGCCCGATGATCCCCTGAATTTCTCGGGGGCCGTCCTTGTGCAACCGCTGACGAACCTGGGCTACGGGCTGGTTTTGTCCATCGGGCTGGGCATCGTCCTCTTGCGCTATCTGCCCCAGGGCTGGCTGTGGGACAAGATGATCGTAGGCTCGGCCATTGGGGGCACCGCGCAGTTTGCCGGCATCGCGCCGGGCGATGCCCATGAAATCGCCAACCTGATCGGCCAGCGTGGAGTCGCCGTGACTGTTCTGCGACCCAGCGGACAGGTTGAGATCGCGGGCCGGCGCTTCGAGGCGACCGTTGAGGTCGGCGTCGTGGACGCCGGGGATGCCATCATTGTGCGGGGGCGGACGGATTTTGCCCTCATCGTGCAAAAAACTGCTTCATGAATGCCATTGTGTTGCTCTTCGTGACGGGGGCGCTGCTGTTGGCAGCGGAAATTTTCCTGCCCGGTGCCATTGCCGGCGTGATCGGCACGCTGGCCTTGCTGGCGGGCAGCATCCTGTCCTTTCGGGAATTTGGCTTCAACGGCGGCCTGGCCGCGAGTGGCGCCGCGGTGGCCCTGGTGTTCCTCATGCTGTACCTCGAATTGGGCGTTCTGCCCAAGACCGCGTTCGGCCGTAAAATGATCGTGCAGGCCAAGGTGGACGCCACCAGCCAGCCGCCGATTGCCCGCTTGGAGACTGTGCTGGACAAGCCAGCCGAAGCCCTCACGACCCTTTCACCCAGTGGCTATGTGCTGGTGGATGGCCGGCGCTACGAGGCTTTCTGCCGCGACGGGCAGGCCCCCAAGGGGGCAACATTGCGCGTGGTAGGAGTCGACAATTTCCGCTTAATCGTAACTCAATCCTGATTTCCAATCTATGAACACCATCCCGTTAGTCTTTCTCATTCCGCTAGTCGTTGTCGGCCTCATTATCGTCGGCGTTTTCCTGTCCTTCATCGGCGTCTGGCTCAAGGCCCGCCTGAACGGCGCCCCGGTGGGGATCCTGACCCTGCTCGGCATGCGTCTGGGCGGCGTGCCCTACAGCCTCGTCGTCGATGCGCGCATCACCGCCGTGAAGGCCGGCATCGAGGTGACGACCGATAAAATCTCGGCTCATTTTCTGGCGGGCGGTAACGTTGTACCGACCGTGCAGGCGCTCGTGGCCGCCCAGAAGGCGGGCATCGTGCTCGACTGGGACCGGGCCTGCGCGATCGATCTGGCGACCAAGGGGTCCGGCAAATCGGTGGTGGAGGCGGTGCGAACCTCGGTGGACCCCAAGGTCATCGATTGTCCGAATCCCGAGAGCGGCCGCACGACGATCGACGGCGTGGCGAAAGACGGCATCCAGGTCAAGGTGAAGGCTCGTGTCACGGTGCGCACCCACCTCGACCGTTTCGTCGGTGGCGCCAAGGAGGAGACGATCATTGCGCGCGTGGGTGAAGGCATTGTCTCCACCATCGGCTCGTCCGAGAGCTACAAGGTCGTGCTGGAGTCCCCGGATAGCATTTCCAAGACCGTGCTCGCCCGCGGTCTCGACGTCGGCAGCGCATTTGAAATCCTCTCCATCGACATCGCCGACGTGGATGTCGGTGAAAATGTCGGGGCCAAGCTGCAGGAAGCCCAGGCGGAGGCCAACAAGAGCATCGCCCAGGCCCAGGCGGAAATCCGCCGGGCGGCGGCCGTCGCGGTCGAGCAGGAAATGAAGGCCCGGGTGCAGGAGATGCAGGCCAAGGTCGTTGAGGCGCAGGCGCAGGTGCCGCTGGCGATGGCCGAGGCCTTCCGGTCCGGCCGGCTCGGCGTGATGGATTATTACAAGATGGAAAACATCCAGGCTGACACCGCCATGCGTGGCTCCATTGCGCATCCGGAAGGCAAGAAATAATAGCCGCGGCCAACCATTCGTCGTCATGGACTGGGTCTCAGAACATCTGCAGTTGATCATCGCCATCGCCGGTGCGGTGGCGTGGTGGCTGAATCAGCGCAAGCAGCAGGCGCAGGCCGGGACCGAAGAGCCGGACCTGGAAAAGAACTTCGAGGATCCCGAGCTGGCAGAGCGCACCCGGCGGATACG
Source organism: Opitutia bacterium (assembly GCA_037128315.1). GTDB lineage: Bacteria > Verrucomicrobiota > Verrucomicrobiia > Opitutales > Opitutaceae > Lacunisphaera. The sequence goes on from JBAXWQ010000006.1 coordinate 13,958, forward strand.
GGAAGAGATCCAGCGCAAGATCGAGCAGCGGAGTCGCGGGGGCCCGTCTGCACCCGCGGCCGCCCCGGCCTTGCCGCCCATCCTGCGCGAAGTGGTGGTGCGGGAGCCAGTGGCCCCGGTCCTGTCCCGCTCGGCCCAATCGCACCTGGAGGCACAGCACACGGCGGAAATCCTGGAACAGCAAGCCGCCCTCATGGAGCAGCTCCGCGAGGCGCAGGAACTCAAGGCGGGCGCCCTGCGCCGGATGCAGTTTGAAACGGAGGTGGCGAGCAAGGAGGAGGCGGCCGGGGCTGCGGTTCGCAGTGCGCTGGGCGATGACCTGCGCAACCCAGCGTCACTGCGCCGCGCCTTCATTCTGCGGGAGGTCCTCGGTCCGCCGGTGGCCTTGCGCCAATAAAAAAGCCGGCTGATCCGGCTTAGTCTGAATGGACCGCGGTCACCGTGAGCCGCGTTTCATGCGCGGGCTTAAGGTTCGATGAAGAAGTAGCCATACTCGCGAATGGGCACTTCCTGTCGCTGACCGTTCGTCTCGATGGACAACTTCGACGGGTCGTCCACGGTGACTTTCAACTTGCTGCTATAGCGGATAAGCTTGGTTTCGCCGGCGGCCATGGGGACCAATCCAGGGAAAAGAACCTGGTTGTCCGACATCCGCGTAACCTTGACCCGGACGGGTCCGCGCGCAATCAGGGTCAGCGAATTTTCCTTGCTGTCGACCGGTCGCATCGCGGGTGCGCTGGCCTGCTGCGGGGATGCGGTGGGCGATTTGACCGGTGTGCTGGTGAAGAGAACCTTCACCAGCATGAGGATGACGATGATGGCGATCAGGGCGCCGCCGCCGAGCAGGCCGAATTTGAGGAGCAGCGCCTGATCCTGGGCGGAGCGTCCGGCCGGGGTGCCGTCGTTGGTCTCGGGAGTGCTGCGGGCCGCTTCGCCCAGTTCCATCCGGCCGTAGACCTCGCGCGTCTCGCGCCGCCCCGGCTTGCCCTCACTGGCGAGGACCGTGTTGAAATCGTTGACGATGCGCTCGGGATCGAGCTCGAGGTGGCGGGCGTAGGCGCGCAGGAAGCCGCGAATATAGAGTGGCGGCAGGTCGAGATCAAAGGAGTTGGCCTCGAATTTTTGCAGGTAGTCGCCGCGAATCTTCGTGGTTTCCGCGGCTTCGCGAACGGAGATGCCCTTGCGTTTGCGCGCCTCCTCAAGTCTTTCGCCGATGGTCTGCATGGTGTTGTGTTAAGTGGGTTTGGCCGGCTTTTGAAGTCTAATCGCGATTCAGGGCTGGTAAGTATCCAGATCCACCAGGATTTCCCGGGGGGAGGAGCCATTTTCGGGGCCGACAATGCCCTTTTCCTCCATGATCTCGACAATGCGGGCGGCGCGATTGTACCCGATCCGCAGCTTGCGCTGCAGCATGGAGGTGGAGGCGCGACGGGTGGAACGCAGCACGTCAAGCGCCTGCGCAAAGAGCTCACCATCGTCGCCCATGTCGTCGCCATCCCCCTCGTCGCCATCCTCATCCTCTTCCTTCGAATCGCGGTCGATTTGCTGCTGGACGGATTGAGCGTATTGGGGCGGTCCGTTCCGCTTGAGAAACTCGACAATGGCCTGGACTTCCTCGTCCGCGACGAACGCGCCCTGGGCCCGCACCAAGCGGGAGGTGCCGGGCGGGGAGAAAAGCATGTCGCCGCGGCCAATCAAGGTATCCGCTCCCTTGACGTCCAAGATGGTCCGAGAGTCCACCTGCGAGGCGACCTGAAAGGCGATACGGGAGGGGAGGTTGGCCTTGATGATGCCGGTGATGACGTTGACCGAGGGGCGCTGGGTGGCGATGATCAGGTGGATGCCAGCGGCGCGGGCGAGTTGGGCGAGGCGGGCGATGCTGGTTTCGATCTCCGCGGGTGCGACCATCATGAGGTCGGCGAGTTCGTCGATGATCGCCACAATATACGGCAAGCGTTCAGGGATTTCAATTTCCTCCGCGACGCCGGCCAGTTCGGCCTGCTGTTCCACGACCGGGAACTCATGCTTCGGGTCCTTTTTTCGGTTATTGAATCCGCTGATGTTTCGGACGTTGGCCTTGGCGAAAATCTGATAGCGATGCTCCATCTCACCCAGCAGCCACTTGAGTGCCGCCGGCACCTTCTTGGGCTCGGTGACGACCGGAATGAGCATGTGGGGAAGCGTGTTGAATACCTTCAGCTCGACGACCTTCGGATCCACCATGATGAGCCGCACATCCTTCGGGCTCTTGGAGTAGAGGATGGAGGCGACGATGGAATTTATGCAGACGGACTTGCCCGAGCCGGTGGCGCCGGCGATCAGCAAATGCGGCATTTTCGTCAAATCTGAGATCAGGGCCCTGCCACTGACATCCTTGCCCAGGGCGATGGGCAACTCGGCCTTGGCGCCGACCCAATCTTCGCTTTCCAGGATCTCGCGCATGCCGACCGGCGTGGATTTTTGATTGGGCACCTCCACCCCGACCGCGGCCTTGCCGGGGATGGGGGCGAGGATGCGGACGGACTGGGCGCGCATGCCGAGCGCGATATTTTTGTCGAGGCCCGAGATTTTTTCCACCCGTACGCCGGCGGCGGGTACGACCTCATAGCAGGTGATGACGGGGCCGACGTGAATTTCGCCGAGCGTCACTTCGACGCCAAATTCGCGCAGGATGCGCAGGAGATTGGCGGCATTCTGTTGATGCTCCTCCTCGCTGTGGGCGCCTTCGGGCTTAGCCTGTTCCCGGAGCAGTTTCAGCGGGGGAAATTCGTAACCCTTGTCATCACTCTGGGGCAAAGTGATCTTGGCTTTTTTGGTCTCCTCCGGCTTGACGATATTGAGCGAGATTTTCCCGGCCATGATGGCCGTCAATTCCTTCGTGTCTGTGGCGGGCTGGACGGATTTTTGGGCCGCCACTTCCCTGGCCTTCGGGGCCGGCGTTTCAAGGGGCTGCTTGCTGCCTGGCGTGGAGGTAGCGGCCTTCGGGGCCTCCTTTAGGGGATCTTCGGCTTTGGGTACGACAAGTTTCTTGGCCGCACCGAGAGCCAGGACCGGTGCGCTGGGGGGCGGAGGCTGTGCGGCAAGGGTGGGCTGCTTGGCCGCCTCGGTCTGCGCCTTGCGTCGTTCATCGGCTTGGGCGGCCTTCAAGGCGATGCGCTTCTGGCGCCACTCGGCGATATTATTCATGACCCGGGCGAATTCCGCTGCGATGTCGCGCGTAAAAATAAACAACATGCCGAGCAGATAGATCGTGCCGAGGATAAGCGCGGCGCCGAACACCCCGAGGCTGTCCTTCAGGACGTCCTGATAGACCAATCCACCAATCAACCCGCCAGGCCCGGCCGTGAAGATGGCCTTGTTGGTGAAAAGGGAGTCCTGCATCGCCACCAAGGCGGAGAAGGACAGCGTGCAGCAGAGCATCGCGACCAGGCGCGTGGTGGCCAGGCTGCGCGCGCTGCGCAGATAAATATAGGTCATCCACAGCAGAAATACGGGCAGCAGCCAGGTCGACACACCGAGCAAATGATAGGCCCACCAGGAAAATTCCGCCCCGATGACGCCGACGAGATTCACGCTCGTTGGGTTGGTCGTGTTTTGGATGCTTTGCTCCGGCTTAAAATCGATCAAGGCTACGGCGAGAAGTATCCCGCCGACCAGACACGTGAACGCCGCCAACCAATGCGGGCGATGCCGCGGTCCTTCAAATGACGGGGTGTCTTTGTCCTTTGGATTTGATCTCTCCGCTTTGGGCATTTGTGTGGGTCTGGGAATTGCAGGTCTATCGGGTCGGAGGGTCAATGTAAAATCCCTCGCCAATATATGCGCAAGCCTCTTACTTTCAACGATGACGCCATTTATTCAATTTAGGCCGATTTATCAGGAACGCGTTTGGGGTGGCCGCATGCTCGAGTCATTTCTGGGACGAAAATTGCCCGGTGCGGCCCCGATTGGTGAAAGCTGGGAACTTGTGGATCGAGTTGAGGCGCAGTCTGTGGTTTCAAGCGGCGAGTATGCCGGACAGACCTTGCGCCAGTTGATGGAGGGGCAGGCCGCTGCAATCATGGGGCCTGCCTGGCCAAAAGATCGGCCCTTTCCGATCTTGGTCAAATGGCTTGATTGTCGCGACCGGTTGAGTGTCCAAGTGCATCCCCCGGCGAGTATCGCGGCAAAACTAGGTGGTGAGCCGAAGACGGAGAATTGGTACATGGCCCGGACGGATGCGGGAGCGGCGGTCTACGCCGGCCTGAGCGCTGGCGTCACCCGCGCCAGCTTTGAACAGGCGATTGCAGCGGGTACGGTGGAACAGTGCCTGGATCGACTCCCGGTGCGGGAAGGCGATTCCCTGCTTATTCATAGTGGCACCATGCATGCCATCGACGCCGGCAATGTGATTCTCGAGATCCAGCAGAATTCGGATACCACCTATCGGGTTTATGACTGGGGGCGCCTGGGACTTGACGGCCAACCCCGCACGCTCCACGTGTCGCAATCACTGGCTGCGCTCGACGCCAACACGGCGGGACCACCCCGGTTGGTACGCGGTGAGAGAGTCTTGGCGCTATGCCGCGAGTTCACCATTCGCCGCCAGGCATTGCCGGCCGGCGCCCAGATCAATTTTGCCCGCAACCAGCAGGCGCGCATACTCTCCATGGTTAGTGGTGAGTTGCAGGAGGGGCACACGACACTTCGGGTGGGCGACAATATCTTGTTGCCCTATGCCGGTCAGTGCTCCTTGACCGCAACGACCGATACGGTGGTGCTGGTCACGGAGGATTTTTCTCGTCCCTGAACCTGCCAGACTGGCCTTGGCATGACGGCTAGGACCAGGTCCCTTGGCCTTATGGCTGGGGGAAGGTTGAGAAACAGCAACATGGGAAATCATGCCAGGTCCGCTAGACTCGCTTGATATGAGGCGATCTTAGAGTATGGTCCGCGTTTCCCATGAGTGAACCATTGCAAACTGAGCCCAAAGATACAGTCCAAGCCGCGCCGACCGCCGAGGTGGTCGCGAATCTGGAACTGCAACTGGCGACGGCCAAACAAGAGGCGGCGTCAAGCTATGATCGGTTTACCCGTGCGGTGGCCGACCTAGAGAATTTCCGCAAGCGGACCATTCGTGAAAAGGATGAACTGCGTCAGTTTGCCTCCGCTGGCCTCATGGAGGATGTCATCCCGATCCTGGATAACCTTGGCCTTGGCCTGGCGGCGGCGCGCCAACAGACGGAGGGAAAATCAATCGTAGATGGTGTTTCCTTGGTTTTGGAGCAGTTGAAGAACACCCTGACCCGCCACGGGCTGAAGGAGATCAATCCAGCCGGCCAGCGATTCGATCCGAACTTCCATGAATGCATCTCGCATCAGCCGAGCACTGAAATTGCGGATGAACATGTCATCCAGGTGGTGCGTTTTGGCTACAGCCTGAATGGGCGGCTGCTGCGCCCGGCTTCCGTCGTCGTGGCCAGTGGCCCGGTGCAACCCTCCAAGGAATAAGCCATGGCCACCGGACAAAAGCAGGATTACTATGACTTGCTCGGTGTCGCCAAGGGCGTCGCGGAGGAGGATCTGAAAAAAGCCTATCGCAAGAAGGCCGTGCAGTTCCATCCCGACAAGAATCCGGGCAACAAGGAGGCGGAGGAAATGTTCAAGAAGGTTTCCGAGGCCTACGAGGTTTTGAAGGATCCGGAGAAACGGGCGGCGTACGATCGCTACGGGCATGCGGCGTTTCAGCAGGGCGGCGGGCCGCGCGGGCCCGCGGGCGGCGGCGGCTTCCATGATCCGTTTGACATGTTCCGCGAAGTCTTTGGTCAGCAAGGCGGCGGGAGCGGCGGCATATTCGAGGAATTTTTCGGGGGCGGCGGCGGCGGGGGCAATGGTTCCGGTCGCGGTTCGGATCTCCGCTACGACTTGGAGATATCGCTGGAGGATGCCGCCCATGGCATCGAAAAGGAGATTTCATTCCGCAAACTGGGCCAGTGCACTCATTGCCATGGCAACGGCGCCGAGCCCGGTTCCAAGCGCTCAACCTGTCCCACATGTCGCGGGGCCGGCCAAGTGACAACGTCGCGCGGATTTTTTCATGTCCGGCAGGCCTGTCCTTCCTGTCATGGCTCGGGCAGCCGGTTTGAAAAGGTTTGTGCCAAGTGCAGCGGCGAAGGTCGCGTCAATGAAACGGCCAAGATCAACGTCAAGATCCCGGCGGGGGTCGACACCGGCAACAAGCTGCGTTCTTCCGGCAACGGCGAGGCGGGCACGATGGGGGGCGAGGCGGGTGACCTGTACATCGTCATCCACGTCAAGGAACACGAGGTGTTCGAACGCCAAGGGGATGACCTGTTTTGTGAAATCCCCATCAAGTTCACCCTGGCGGCCCTGGGTGGAAACATCCACGTGCCGACTTTGCAGGGTAAGGCCTCGCTAAAGATTCCCGCGGGCACGCAATCAGGCACCACCTTCCGGCTGAAAGGCCGGGGCATGCCGCACCTGCGGGGCAGTGCGCACGGTGACCAACTGATCCGCGTCCAGGTGGAGGTTCCCGCGCACCTTAGCGCCGAGCAGAAAAAGCTGCTGGAGGAGCTGGCGCGAGTCAGCGGCGATACCGATGAACCGCTGGCGAAGAGCTTTTTTGACAAGGCCAAGAAATTCTTCTGAAGCGATCCATGCGCGTCGTCATCTTAGGCTCAGGGAGGGGCAGCAACGCTGAGGCGATCCTGCGGGCCCAAGCTTCCGGACGGCTCGGCTCCGCCCAAGTGGTGCAAATCCTGTCTGATCAGGCCGCGTCCGGTATCCTTGCCCTTGGCGCGCGCTTCGGGATTCCTGCCACCTTCATCGATCCGGCTCCCTTCAAGACGAAATTGGAAGGAGCGGGGGAGGATCGGTTCATCGCCGCCGTCCGGGCGGCCAAGCCGGATCTGGTCGTCCTCGCGGGATTCATGCGCGTCCTTAAGCCGGGATTTCTCCACGCCTTTGCGGGCAAAATCATCAATCTACACCCCAGCCTGCTGCCCAAGTTTCCCGGCCTTGACGGAATCGGGCAGGCTTTGCGCAGTGGTGAGCCACAGACCGGCTGCACCGTTCATGGGGTGACGGCGGAAGTCGATGGCGGTCCGATCCTGGCTCAGGCCACCGTGCCGATTGAGCCTGGGGACACGGTGGAATTGCTCGCGAACCGGGTTCATGCGGCCGAGCACGCCCTGTTGCCGGCGGTGATTGCACGGCTCAGTCAGGAACCGGCCCGCTGACCATGGCTATTTACGAACTCAAGGCCGAGATCGCGCTGCCCACGGTTGGTCCGTGGGAGGATTTTCTGGCCGAGCACGAAGAGCAACGGCTGATGGTGTTGGAGGACAAGCCGACCGCGAAAGCTTGGCTGACCGGCTATTTTGCTACGCCGGAGGCGGCATTGCTGGCTTGGTCGCAACTGGTGCCGGTGGGACCAAATGGCGGAAGTGTCGAACAGCCGAAACTGCGCGAGCTGCCCGACACGGATTGGAAGGACAGCTACAAGGTTCATTTCAAGGCTTGGAAATTTGGCCGGTTGAATTGGGTCCCGGTTTGGGAGCGCGATACGTTTGAGTTGCCGCGGGGAGAGGAAGTTTTGTGGCTTGATCCCGGCATGGCCTTTGGCACGGGCAATCATGAGACGACGCGCCTGGTGGTGGAGCGATTGGTGGGCTTTGCGGCGCAACACAACGTGCAAGGCCGGGTGATTGATGCCGGGGCAGGATCCGGGATTCTTGCGCTCTCGGCGGCCAAGCTGGGTTTCACTGCGATCAGTGGCTTCGACAACGACTCGGAAGCAGTTCGCATCAGCGATGAAAACGCCGACTTGAATGGGTTGACCGGCCGGGTGAATTTCTTCGTCGGTGATCTGGTGACCGGCCTGGCGGGACGGCAGGGTGAGCTCGTCATGGCCAACATCCAGGCCGATGTGCTGATGCGGTTTGCCTCTCTGTTATGCGGGGCAGTGGCCCCCGGCGGCCTGTTGGTGCTCAGCGGTATCCTCGGAACAGAATTGCTGCAAGTGTGGGCCACGTTCGCCGCCCTGGCCCCGGGGTGGCAGATCGAGTCGCGGGAACTGGGGGAGTGGGCGGACCTTGCCCTTAGTCGGACTTCTTGAAAATATAGCCACCGTTGACCGAGCCCCAGACTTGCACCCCGCTGGCATTGAAACCTCGGTCCCAGACTATCATTTGCTTTTCACTGACGGAGAGCTCGGATATCGCGTAGCTGGCTCCCCGGAGTGCGCTGGGGCAGCCTTTCCCCTCGGTGCGACCGGCAAACGAACCATCAGCCTGAAGCTGGAAGAGAAGCATGCAACCCGGCTGCGGGAGCAGGATGGTCGGGTCGATCTTGTTTAGGAGTTCAGGGTTTTTCCACGCACCGGTTGCCGCGATTGGCTCCGGCAGCTCAAAGACCTGAGCTCGCAAGGAGTGTTCATCCTGGGTGCTTAATTGATAGATATATTGGCGGTAGGGGTGATCCGACGCATCAGTCAGAGCTTGTTCCACGTAAATCCACGTCCCATCCCGGCGGTCGCTCCAGATGGATGCGACATGCAAAGTCAGATCGCGAAAATCATGGTCACGGTGGGCCTGTTCTGTGGTCGAAAAGGCGCCGCACATCCAAGCGGCGAGTTTTTCCGGAGTACAGTCGGCTGCTAGCCCCCTTGAGGTTAGGAGCAGAATGAGTGAAATGGCGGATGAATAGCGTTTGAACATGGTATCAGAGGAATCTCCAGACACCGTGCAACACCGTCAGGTTGCCGATTGTCCAGAGTGGCCAAAACCAACGGTTGGCGGGAAGAAGGAGGTTGAATGCCACGGTGAGGGGAAGTACGGCGCGGCATACAGCCCAATAGCCGGACCAGACCCAGAAGCTCAGGAATAGGAGTAAAATCGAATAGACTGCCCCGATGCGCCACCAGGATGACGATCGGTCGGGAGTACGCCATAGCACCCAGCATTGTACAGTCAGGCCGAGCAGGGCGATTAAGCTAAATGTATAGCGACCGTCATAATTCCCCAAAGATATTGCTGCGAGGGAAAGCTGGGCCTGAGTCAAAAGTCCAACGAAGGGCCAGGAAAAGTTACCAAGCGCGGTATTCCCCGCTGGGTCGTTAAATCGCGTCTGGACATAAAAAGACCAGATCAGCAAGGGGAGGACGGCCAGTGACAGGGACAAAACCAGTCGCTTCCATTCAGCGCGTTTGACGGGTAGTTGGGCCCGCAGGGCGATTGCACCCAACAGGCTGGTTTCTTTCGTCAGACCGCCCAAGGCCAGCCAAAGGTTGGGAAAGCGTATGTGGGGCCCTGAGGATGTCTCAACCGCCAAGACCAGAAAAAGCAGCGCCGGAAGATCAACCAGAGACTGGCGAACACTATCCAGAACCCCGAGGCTAAACATGCAGCCCACCCAGCGAGCAACTCCTTGCCAATCATGGCATCCGATACGGCGGCGCAGAATCCAGCCAAGGGCTAACCAACAGAAAACATTGATCAAGGCATAGACTTGCAAGGTCCACCAAGGATTCCCAAGACCGAGTAGAGCGGCGGTAGCAGGGACGAGAATGCGACGGGCCCGATAGGCAGGAGCGTCCAAGCTCTGGACCAGGTCGGGGCCGCGTAGCAGGGGATCCAGGGCGATTTGGGCATAAAACTGGCCATCATACCCGCTGGAATCCGCTACGGTCGCGACGGGGAGCGCCTGCAGGGCGCTCAATTGGCGGCTTTTCCATCCATCGCCAAAGCGAATGAGACTAGTAAAGCCCGACTGTGGGCTGAATTTTGTCAGCACTAGTCCGACCAGAAAAAAAGCGGCGATCCAGTAGGTGGTGCGTCTCATATCGAAAGCCCAAAAATAATTAACCGCGAGGGACCAGCATCGCGGTTAGTCAAAGGGGCCAGGCAAATGAGGCAACAGCCTAGAAAAGGTCAGTCGGCGTCCTGGACATGAAATCTTCCATGTAGGCGGTGGTGGCCTTGCCCTCGATGAAAACAGGGTCACTCATGATGGCCTTGTGCAGGGGTATGGTGGTCTTGATGCCTCTGACCAAATATTCGCTCAGCGCCCGGTAGGACCGCTGCAGGGCAATCTTACGCGTAGGCCCGAAGCAGATGAGTTTGCCGATCATGCTGTCGTAATAGGGCGGAATCGTGTAGCCGCTGTAAGCATGGGAGTCGACCCTGACCCCAAGGCCACCAGGGGCATAGTAGAGACTTAGTGTGCCCGGCGAGGGCGTAAAGTTGCGGGCGGGATCCTCTGCGTTGATCCGACATTCAATGGCGTGCTTCTCGAATTTGATATCGCCCTGGTCGAAACTCAATTTCTCACCGTTAGCGATGTTGATCTGTTGCTTGACCAGGTCGATGCCTGTGACTTCCTCGGTAACGGGATGTTCTACCTGAATACGGGTATTCATCTCGATGAAGTAGTAATTACCTTTGGCATCGACGAGGAACTCGATGGTTCCGGCATTTTGGTAATCCGCCGCCTCGGCGGCCTTGATGGCGGCCTTGCCCATTTTTTTGCGCAGATCGGCGGTCAAAAACGGGGAAGGGGATTCCTCAATGAGCTTTTGGTGGCGCCGTTGGACCGAACAATCGCGTTCCCCCAGATGGAGCACCTTGCCATGGCTGTCGGCGAGGATCTGGAATTCGATGTGCCGGGGTTTTTCGATGTATTTTTCGATATACACTGAGCCATTACCGAAGGCTTTTTCAGCTTCGTTCCGCGCCACATGGAACTCCTTGGCGAAGGATACATCGTTGTGGGCGATGCGCATGCCGCGACCGCCCCCGCCTGCGACAGCCTTGATGATGACCGGATAGCCGATTTTTCGGGCAATTTTCACGGCTTCAGTCTCGTTTTCGATGGGCCCATCAGAGCCAGGCACCGTCACAACACCGGCTTTTCGGACCGTATCCTTGGCCACGGCCTTGTCGCCCATCATGCGGATACTTTTCGACTTCGGTCCGATGAATTTGATGTTACACGACTCGCACTGTTCGGCGAACTTGGCGTTTTCCGAGAGAAAACCATAGCCTGGGTGAATGGCATCAACGTCCGCGATCTCAGCGGCGCTGATGATTCGGTCAGCACGAAGATAACTGTCAGAACTTTTAGGTCCACCGATGCAGATCGCCTCATCAGCGAGTTGAACATGAAGTGACTGCACATCCGCTTCCGAGTAGACGGCGAGACTTTTGATACCCATCTCGCGGCAAGCGCGGATAATGCGCAGCGCGATTTCACCGCGATTCGCGATGAGAATCTTTTGTATCATACTGGTATAAATAGTTAAGCCGGACAGTAATACTGACCGGCTCGAGTGGAATAGCGATTAATTGAGCTTAATTTTGAAAAGTCGCTGCCCGTATTCGACGGGTTGGCCGTTCTCCACGAGTATTTCAACGATCGTTCCCTTGGTCTCGGCCTGGATTTCATTCATGATTTTCATGGCCTCAATGATGCAGACCACCGTTTTCTCTTCGACCTTTGTGTTGGCTTCCACGAAGGATGGATTTTCAGGGGAGGGAGAACGATAAAAAGTCCCTACCATTGGGGACTTTACAAAATAAAACCCAGTCTCATCGGAGGCAGCACCAGCCGTGGCGGGCTTTGCTGCCTGGTTGCTGGTTTCAGGTACTGACGCAGTACTTACAAGGGGAGGATGATTGATGGGACTGCTAGAAATGATGGGGATATTGCCGACTCCTCGCTTGATCTTGATTTTGAAGCCTTCTTCCTCGAATTCGAACTCCGAGAGTTCAGATCGTTTCATCAAATCAATAATCTGTTTAATTTGTTTTAGGTCCAAGCGTTCGCCTTAGTTGAGTTGTTCGGTGTCTGTTAGAGCCGTTATTGCAGGACGCGTTCAAAAGAACTTTGGTAGACCATAGCAATCATTGAATTTGGAGCTCGGCTGCAAATAGGATAAAATGCCTGTATTTTGCCTAAAAATCCCCGAAAATTGCCAAAAATAGCCATTTATACCTATTTTGTGAAAGTCCTCAATATAGCCGCATTGTGATGAGGTCTGGGAATGGCGCTCTGCGTCCCCATTAGTTATACTGATTCAAATTATAGGGTCTGATCGATGGATTCATATCATTTCGTTCGGACTATCCATATAATGGGGAGTATACAGGTAGGGTTGATGTCTAACACCTCCGGATGCCCTTTGGTGTACCTTCATGAGTGTGGGGATCACGGGTCATCAGGTAAACGGCGGCAATGGGCACAATGGGGCTACTTCGCGTCTGGTCTGTTGCGCGTATCCTTATCGCAGGCTGTTCTGTTGTTCTTGCTGATTGTATTGTTGATATGGATACAGATAATTCGAGCGCAGGATTTGTAATTCGGGAAAAACAACTCGGGAAAAATGGAGTGATGCGGCGGTGAGTATAATTCGTTCTACGCGTTATCATTCAATGGTTAGTGCATTGATAAGGAATTTTTATGAAAAAGGTCTTGATTAAGAAATCCCGCTTTGCATGTTCGCCAATCCCTTCGGGCAACATGCCGTGCTAATTGCATCCAGGTTGTACGAAGGA
>JBAXWQ010000060.1:0-14676 GCA_037128315.1 Opitutia bacterium
GCGCGCGCCGCGGACGACGGCGGGCAGCGGAGTGCCCGCCCTACCTAGCTGCCGCTCTAAGGTGTAAATTCAAAGGGCGATTGGTATTACACCACGAAAGCGCCGTCGTGTCTTGTAGCAATAAAAAGTCCGGGCCTGTGCGGCGCCGGACTTGCAATTAGTCCTGAGTTAAGTGGCCGGTGACCATGCCTTCCTGGATGCGGGAGAAGGCGACCGTACCGTCAGAATTGTTACTTACCCGCACGAGGCCCACATCCTCGCCTATATTGCGGATATTGGCCTGGATGCGCCAATTGATCTTGGCGGAGATTTTCCGGGAGTGGCCGATCCACATGTCCAGGTGGGAATCGGACGACCCCTTCCACGGCGAGTTGATGTCCACCGCGCCGAGAACCGATGCCGATCCTTCAGGGCTTGGCCGCGGCGGAAATGATATCCTCAAGTTCCACCCGGAAAATGAGCGGCGAGCCCGCCTCGACGCCGGCGGGCCATTGGCCACTCGGAAACGACAGTTTTGGCGGGACCACGAAGACCGCCCGACCACCGAGGGCGACGAGTTGCAGCCCTTCCGCCAGGCCTGGGATCAGATCGGCCATCCGGATTTTCATATGCTGCGCGGCCAACTGCGGAAGCGGTGTCTTGCCATCTGCCGCCGTCACCGTGGCCGTGACGACCACCTCATCGGTCAGCCGGGGTCGCGGCCCTCCACCCGCTTGGACGATAAGATACAAAAGGCTGCTCGCGGTCTGCTGCATGCCCAACCCCTCGCGGGCCTGCCGCAAGTATTGGTCAACGGGGTCCGGTCCCGGTCCGGCGGGCTGAGCCCCCAGTTCCGCGATGCGCTGGTTGATCTGGTCGGATAAATGCAGGGCGGCCGCGTCGAAAGGATAGGCGCGGCCATGCCGGCTGGCGCGCATGCCATCGAGGAAAGCGGCGAATTGCGCGTCGCTCCAATTCCAATCCGCCATGCGCATCTGGCTGGCGACCTCGGAGCCGAATCCCGCGTATGCCGCCAGTGCGGCCGGCAACGGAGCATCAGCGCCGGGACGACTTGTGGCGGGGGGCTCGGCCGCGTTTGCTAGCCCGGCGGCAAGGAGAATTGCCGGGATAATTATCTGGCGGAGCAAGCCAAGGGGAATTCGAAATGACGATGCCGTTAAACTTTCCTTCCGATCACAAAAGGCCCGGAAGGAACGGTGGAACCCGGCCGCCCGTCGACGGGCAATCACGCGGGGGAAGATCAATGCGACCCTCATGGTTTTTGGGGGATTGGGTTGCCGGGAACCGCGGGCCCCGATCCATGGACGTGCGGTCGGTGCGAGGCGGCGGGTGACGTCGGGAGCTGAAAAGTGACGGGGGTGAGCCGGGTGGCCGCGGCGGCGCCTTCGCGCACCGCATAGGAGTGATCGATTTCCAAACCGGTCAGGATCTGCGTCTGGCCGGTCACCGGCCAGAAGATCTCGGCGCGCACGACAGCGAGCGCCTGACCCAGGCCGAATTCGACCCGGAAAGGGTTGCCCCCAAAACTGGAGCCCGCGGTCACCGACCGATGGATCACGCGCTCGCCGTTCGCGGTCTTGAGCACAAGCTTGAGCCGGGCGCCCAGGGCCCCCCGGTTGGACTGCACGCCTTCCAGCTTCAGCTTGAGCCAATGATTGCCATGGCCGGGATTGGCAAAGAGTTGGTTGTGATAATGGTCAGACGAAATCGCGCCGCCCACAACCGAGTAGATGTCCTGGTCACCGTCTTCATCGATATCACCAAAGGCAATGGCGTGCCCCTTCTGCAGCTGGCCGAAGCCGCCCGCGGTCGTCACGTCCTGAAACCGCCGGGCCCCGTCATTGCGAAACATGCGGTTGGGAATGAGTGTGGCGAGATTCGGATCGCCCGTGCCGACATAGAAATCGAGCCAGCCGTCGTTGTCCAGGTCGCCGAAATTGCAGCCCATCGTGTGCAGCAATTTATCGAGACCCGCCTGCTTGCTCACGTCTTCAAAGGTGCCGTCGCCGCGGTTATGGTAAAGCCGCGCCCGCTCGCCGGCATGCGGCAGCCCCAGATAATCGGCCGCGACATCGCCCACATCTTGAATATGGTAGCCGGCAACAAACAGATCCAGCCAACCGTCGTTGTCATAGTCAAAGAACCAGCAGGAAAAACTGCTGAAGGGCTCGGTGACCCCGGCGGCGGCGGCCACATTGGTAAATTTCCAAGGCGCCGTGGGCGACACGCCGCCGCCCGCCGGACCGTCGTTGCGCAGGAGAAGATTGGATTTGTTCTGCAGCGACAAATACAAGTCCGGCCGGCCGTCGTTGTTGTAGTCGCCGCTCACGACGGATTTGACGAAGCCCACGACCGCGACCCCACAGGCCGCGGCGCATTCCGTAAACGTGCCGTCGCCGTTGTTGCGAAACAGCTGGCAGGGATTGATGTCCTGACCCTGCGTCTCGCTGCCCATGAAAAGGTCGAGCCAACCATCGCCATTGAAGTCGAACCAGGTCGCCGTCTGCGTGGGGGCGTAACGCAGCAAGCCGGCCTCCTCCGTCACATCGGTGAAGGTGCCGTTGCCGTTATTCCTCAGCAGCGAGGCCGGATGCTGCATGCTGGAGCTCAGCCACCCGCCGCGGAGCACCAACACGTCGATGAACCCGTCATTGTTGTAGTCGGCGTGGACGAGATTGAGCCCCCCCGTCAACCCCGTCAGGCCGGCCGCAACCGTGTGGTCCGAAAAGGTGCCCTCACCATTATTGATGAAAAACCGGATTTGGCTGCTGGTGTCCTGCGCCGAAACCATCAGGTCGAGGCGGCCGTCGCTGTTGAAATCATCCAGCACCACGCCCCCAGCAAGATCGTCGACATCAAGGCCGAGGTCGCCCGCCACGTCGGGGAAATGTTTGATGTCGTATTCCGAAGCAAACAGCTGCGGGTCCATGCGCCAGGCGGGCGGAACCCCGGCCGGATATTCGCCGAGCGTCATGGCGGCGATGTTCAGGAGCCAGCGCGCGCGCAGGTCGCCGGGAAACTGGCTGAGCAATTCGGTCAGATAGCCGACGGCCGCGCGCGAACCGCGCGGAAGCTGATGCACGCCGCCGCCGGCGAGGGGAAACAGGCAGGAATCCGCGTTGTGGTTCACGAGGCAATTTTCCTGCTCGCCCCAGCGGAGGGCGCAGACCGCCTTCGCCGTCAGCAGCATGACGGTCTGTGCGGAGGTCAGCGGGCGGTGGTTTTCCGTCAACAACCGTTCATAGTCCTCGAATTGGTGCAGCGCTTTTTCGGATTCGCCGTTGTTGAGTAGTTCTTGGGCCAGCTGCAATTTAGTCGCGCGCAACTGCGCGGGGTCTGTCGTGGCGGCCAGGCGGTCGCGCAACACCTGCACTCGTTCCGGGAAACGAAACGGGTTGCTGAAGAGATCGCCGGTGAGTGCCGCCGCTCGCAGTCGCGCCACCATTTTCCGGGTGCTTTCGGGCTGGACTGGCCCCGCCCCCGCCGGCGACGTGCCGGGCGCACAGATCTCCGGGGTCGAGGGCGGTGCCGCCTCCAACCGGGCCAGGGCAAACCAGCCCAGGAGCAGCACGCCAGGCCAGACGCCGGGACGCAGCGTGCGACGGCAGGGGAAACCGGGGAGGAGTCGGCGTAATTTCACGCGGGCAAAAAGGTCAATTGGCTTCAGGGCAAAAGCGCCAAGGCCAGCAGGCTATCGCCGGAAGCGGGCGCCTCGGCGGCGTGGGGACGACTTTGGCCTCCGACCGTCCGCAAGCGGAATAATAAAACAGGAGGACCGGAGGCCGCCGCCACGACAATCATGGTCTGAGGAAACTTCATCTACCGCCAAGCAAAATGCCCCGGGAAAATTGTTCGAGCAATTAATGTGAAACGACTCGGGATCTCCCTCGAAAATGCAGTTGAAACGCGGAGATCGCGAAGAACGCAGAGCAAAGCAATGGGGTGCTGGGCCAAAATCATGCAGTTGCTGGTCGATTCCTCTCGTGAAAAGGGCGAACTATTAAGTCTCGCCTATCAGGCTGACGGGTTGGGCGCACCGCCGATGCTTCGCACTCGTCACCGGCCCGGTGCGTCGCGGCGGCGCCCTTCGACTGGCTCAGGGCCTTGAGGTTGTCGAAACGGCGAGCTGCTCCGCCCTGCCGTTTGAATACACACCCTACTGAGGCTTACCCAAAGAAGTTACGCGAAGGGGATTGTAGGTAGGGCGGCGAGTCCCTTCGCCGCCGCGAGGAGCCCCGGCGCGGAACGGAGTCCGCGCCCTACCCAAGGCTTAGTCACTTCTTTGGGTAATCCTCGATAGTACGATTTTGAGCGCCCGCGGCAATACTCCCAATAACCGGAGCTGGCTCCGGGGCATTCAATCCAATGAAAATAAAAGTCCGGCGCCTTGCGGGCGCCGGACTGGCAATTCGTCCTGAGTCAGACTGGTCAGACCAGCTTAGAACTCGATGGTATTGGTCAGCTGCCAGGTCAGGCCTTCCGCAATGCGGGAGTAGGCCACCTTGCCGTCCGGATTGATGCTGACCGGCACCAATCTCACTTTCTCACCGATGTTGCGCGCATTGGCCTGAATGCGCCAGTTGAGGTTGTGGCTGATCTTCATGGAATGGCCGACCCACATGTCAAAATGCGCATCGCTCTCGCCCTTCCAGGGCTTGGTGATGTCCAGATTGTCCAGCTTGGCGCTGTATTCGTAACCCAACACGCGAGCCTGCTCCCAGCGGTAGCCGCCACCGATCCACGAGCCCTTCAGCTTGCCGTGATCGAAGTTGTAGGTGGTAACCGTATTGAAGCGCCATGGGGCGATTTCAGGGGCATTGCTGCCTTCCTGTGACTTGAAGACCGCATAGGGGTTGAGAATGTTATTCTTCCACTGATTGCGGATCGCGTTATCCGGGCCACCACCCCAGAGGCGGATGTCGCCAGCGGGACCAGCCAGCCAGGTCGTCATGTCGTTGATCAGTTTGACAATCGTCGGAGCGAGGGCCGCCCGGGTGGCAAAGGTCTTGGACGCATTGACCGCGATGTTCCAGTTCTTCGTCGGCTGAGCCACGAGTTCAAGTTCCACACCCTTGGAGAGCGTATCGACCGTGAACACCGGGCCGGAGCCGAAGCCGGCGAGCTGACCGCCGCTGATGGGCTGGTTGTCATACTTGACGTTCCACAGTGGATCGCCCTTCACCCAGTCACCGGCCTTGATGGCGGCGACATCCATGATCGCGACTTCGTTGCCGTAGGCGGCGAAGAAGCTCTGGGGAAGAGGAATATCCTGCCAAGCTTTGACGGCCGCGATTTCCTTGACCGTGCTCGGATGGGCCAACCAGGCGGGATTGACCGGCCCGCCGGGGACCAGCTTGTACTGAGGAGCGTTGGGGTCGTCATTGGCCGCATAGTTGGTCGACCAGTTGTTACCGAATTCAACACCCTTGATGGCTTGAGCATTGCCGGCGGTGAACGCCGTGCCCCAGACCGGCATCGCCCACAGGAAGTAGCTGTTCTGACCAAGCGGATTGCCGCCAGCCAGTGTGGCGTTGGCGACCTTCGTCTGGTACCAAGTGGCCTTGAGCTGCACCTTGTCGTCCATGGTGCTGACCACGACGCCGTATTCCTTCGTCTTGCCAAGGGGATTGGGGATCACGTTACCGAAGACGTCGCCGCGCGGAGCGTCGGCTTTGAAGTTCTCGGAACGGTTGTAGAAGAAGCTCAGCTTGGTGTGGGCCGGGAGGAACTTGGTCCACTTTTCCGGAACATGGACGACTCCGCCCCAGCTCTTGCTCTCGCCGGTGGCCGTTTTGAGGGACGACGGATCGATGTTGAAATCGGTTTTCACGATACCCAGAGCGTCCGGCGCGCTGTTGCCGGAGGAGTTCTTGATCGTATCCCGGCGCCAGCCGAAGACCGGCACCACGGCACCGTCGAACATGTAGCCCTGCCAGGTGAAAGCCTTGGAATCCGTGACATTCTTCAGACGGCCGGCATTGTACGTGAGGGCATCGATATCACCTGCATCCGCATTGAGGAAATTGACGGTCAGATTGCGCCAGCCGACATAATTGGCCGGATTTTCCGACTGCGTCGACGTGACTGGATTCGGGTTGACCGGATTGACCGTCAGGCCGCCATTGACTGGCGTGTAGGTGTACGGAGCAGCCGGGTCGACATAACCCGGGGAGCTTGGGTTGGTCGGCTTGTTCCAGTGGCTATCGAAGACCTTCACGCTCGCCGTTTTCGGCGCTTTGACGATATAGTTAACGGCCGACAAATTGGCACCAGCTGGGCTGGACCATGCACCCAAGCCACCACCGAGGTAGGCCATGTAATTGTACGAACGGAAGTGGCCGGTCAGGCTCTGGAACGTGCCCATGTACTGGGAAAATTCCGGCATGGCGGCCGAGGTCGCCCAGTTCTTATTGAACGTGCGCTTCGTGTCTTCGCTCAGCAGGCCGGTGATGACGTGGCGGCCAAGAATGCGCGCCAGGCGCGAATCCTTATCGAGGAAGTCGTCGGCGCGAATCTCACCATACGCGGTGAAACGCAGACCATCCCGGGAAATCTTGGCCAACGAGTTGGCCTGTTCATCGGAGCTGGCCACGTAGGGGCGGCCGACATTGGGATTCGGGGTGCCGTCGGCGAACGTGTTGATCAGATCGATGCTGATCTTGTAGGTGTCAGAGGCGCCGATGAACACCCGCTGCCCGTCTTGGTAGCGCTGGTAGTCGTAAGCGCCTTCGAAGCCCACCCGGTCGTGGAAGAAGGTCTGCGAGAAATTAATGTTCGCCGACTCCCACTTGGACCATTCGTGCTTATTGTTTCCGTCGATCAGCTTGTTGAAGAAGTCGAAGATCGTCGGATCGCTGAGGCTGCGGTCGGCGTAATTGGCGCCACCGGGGATGCCGGAACCGATCATGTAACTGGAGAAGGCGGCGATGGCCTTCGGGGAGCTCGAATTCAACCCGCCGATGCCGCCATCGGGTTTCCCATCGGGCCCGATGCCGTTTTGCCCGCCGGGGGCCGGCTGGCCATAAGAGGTCGGGGTGGAATCATTCAGATTGCCGTAGTAACCCACGGTATCGATCCAGAATTGGCGACCAACGACGCCATTGGTCAGCGCGGCGGCAGGATAGGCACCCCGGTTGGTGGCATCGGCCGTGTTGAATGGGGCGCCACCGGGACTCACCAGACCCTGATTGTAGGTGAACTTGTTCAGGTTCAAATTGCCGGCGGAGTCCTTGCCGGTGTAGAACCACGGGCTGATCGCGTCCACCGGGGGCAGCGTGCGGGGCCGGTTGGCGTTGATTTTGCCATTCTCGTAGTTGGCGCGGAAAGAGGTGTTGTTGCCTTCACCGAACAGTTTCGGCGTCCAGCGCACCGAGCCGAAATAGCGCCGGTCGTTGTTATAGGCCGGGACCTGACGATACAGGGTCCGGTCATCGAGCAGGGCGACACGCACGGCGAGTTCGCCCGGGATCAGCACCTTGTTGAAATCGCCGGAGAAGCGCAACGAACCGAAATTATCGATGCGGTTTTCCACCACGTTCTTGTTCTTGAAGCTGGCGGTGTTGACCGAGGTATTGATGATACCAGCCGGGCTACCGACGCCGAACAGGATGGAGTTCGGACCGCGCTGCATGTCGACACGATCCACGATGTAACTATCCCACGGAATTTCGGTCAGGAAGTAGTCGCGGGTGTTGTCGGCACTGTCCAGGCCGCGCACGCGGGTGTTTTGGTTTGGACGCAGCAGGCTGCCATCTTGATTGAACTGCAAACCACCGGCGTTGCCGGAGAAATTGCCGCCGATGCCGCCCACTTCCGTGTTGGTCGTATAGACCAGCAAGCTGGCCGAGTCCGTCGAACCGGTATCCTGCATGAATTGTTTCGTCACAACCGAAATGGAGGACGCAATGTCCTTCAGTTCGGTACGCACGCGGGTGCCGGCGAGGGTGTCCTTGGCCTGGTAGCCTTGGCCCTCGGCCGCAGTCACCACGAAGGGTGACAACTCGATGGTTTCTTCATCCGCCGGTTTGGTGACGGCAGGGGCAACAGTGGTTTGCGCCGAAAGGCGCCCCACGGCATTAAGACAGAACGCAGTCACAATGACATACGTCCCTACTCGCGAGAGCAGTCGATTCATATTAGTTTGGTTTAGCGGGGGTGGTAGACGCAGCTATCCGACGGGGTCGAGGTAGCGCCGGGCACCTAGAAGGGGAATCCTAGTAACCGACAACATGTTTATACTGATTTTCCCCGTCGGCGTGAATGAGTTCAATTGCCCGGCAATTGAGACTCTTTGCCGGTCATTTTACCGGTCCGCCGGCGGTCTTCGACGTTCCCGCCGGCGCCACCGCCCGACGTCAGGCGACAACCTTGTGCGACGATTTTTTTCGAAATGCTCCGGGGGAATCGCCCGTGACGCGCTTGAAAAGCACACACATGTATTCAACGTGCTCGAAGCCCGTGAGCTCGGCCACCCGCTTGAGGGGAAAATCCGTCTCCGCCAGCAATTGACGAATTTTGCCGATTTGCACGCGGCGGATTTCCGCCTGGGGGGACCGGCCCAGGTGGGCGCGGAATTTCTTTTCCAGCTGGCTCCGGGAGGCATGGGCGTGCTTCACCACCTCATCCACCGTGATGCCCCGGCAGGCGCGTTCGCGGATGAAGCTGATGGCGGCACCGACACTCCGGTCCGCAATCGCGAGGGTGTCGGTGGAAAGCCGGGTCACGACCCCGGACGGCTCGATCCGGGCATCGTAGTTGGCCGGCCGGCGGCCCTGCAGCATGCCGGCCAGCGTTTCCGCCGCCTGATAGCCCGACATGAAGGCATTCGGTACCACGCTCGATATCTGTGGGTAGGCCAGTTCGCACCGGAGGGGATCATTGTTCACGCCCAGTACCGCCACCTCATCCGGCACCAGCATGTTGTTTAAATGCGCCGCCGTGATGATCTGCTGTGCCCGCATATCGTTGCACGCCATGATTGCCACCGGCTTGGGCAGGTTCCGCAGCCAGTCGCCCAGCGTGGTGATCTGCTCGGAATCCCAGATGGGGGTAAGGTCGCCGGGATAACTCACATCAGACAGGGCGCATTTGCGTCCAGCCAGTTGCAGGGCCTCCATGAACCCATCCCGCCGCTCGCACGACCAGCTTTCGCTGGTATAGCCGCTGAAACCGAAATGCTGATGACCCCGCTCCATGAAGTGCTCGGCGCCCTGGTGTCCGATGCTGACGTTGTCAGGCCGGATCTTCGGCACGCCCGGGAAGGCCGGTGCATCATGCAAATCCACGAGGGGAATTTTACGCCGGGCGCAGGTTTTTACCAGCTGGGGTGAAGTATGCCGGCTGATGACTCCATCCCATTTCCGGCTGCTCAACCAATGCGAATCCTTCTCGGCATGGGCTTGGTCGTCATGAAAAGCCGTCCAGATCTCATGGGTGCGCTCATAATGACTGATGCCTTTCAGCATCGGCATGCTGTCCTCAATGCGCGTCAGGAATATGAGCAAGACCTGGGGCCTCATGTCCCTAAGTTACCGGCCATCCGGGCGCAGAGGCAAGCTCGGCGCAATTATGGTGGGGTTACAGTATGTCATTGCGAGGAAGCAATCCATCTAGTCGTTGCGACAGGCTCAGAGCCCGGATCCGGTCGATAGGTTGGTTCGCCCCACCCGGCTGCCCGGGTTCGCGAGAGCAAGGCAAACGGCACCACTACCGCAATTTCCTGTATCCGGGCAAGTTTGCGTCCGGGTCCGATCCGACCCGCGCGACAGAAGTAGGCTTGCTCCGGATTTTATTCTTTGGAAGCTCGCGATTCTCCCGCCCACCGCCGAGACGTCCCCGCGCCGCATGCCCCTGCCCTCCTCCCTCACCCGTCGCACCTGGCTCCTGGTCCCGCTGCTCGCCGTAGCATTTATCCTGGTGGGCACCCTCACCCGGATCCAGCGCATCGACCATGTGTCAAATGTCGGCCGGACGCCGGCCTCCTCCCGCCCGGCCGCAGCCACCGGCAATGCCGCGGCCTCCCGCGAGTTGATCGTGCCCGAGCATATCAGCAGCAGCTACGCCTGGATTGTCCAGACCCAGCAGATGCTGGCCGGATCGGAATGGCGCGTGCGCCATCTCGAGTACGACAATGCGCCCTATGGCCGGGCCGTGCACTCGGCCTCACCCTACCGGTGGTGGCTGGGCTTGGTCGCGTGGGTGATGCATGTCGGCACCGGCCAACCGCTCGGACCGGCGGTGGAACGGGCCGCCCTCTACGCGGATCCGTTGCTGCATTGCCTGCTGCTGCTCGGCACCACCCTGTTTGTGGCGCGATGCTTCGGCTGCTGGCCGGCCGCGCTGCTGGCCGCCAGCCTGGTCGCACTGTTTCCGTTTGCCGCCGGGTTCCTTCCTGGGGTGCCGGATGATTTCTCCCTCCTGTTGCTGCTCACGCCCTGGTGCGTGTTGCCGCTGCTCATGGGCATAAAGCGGTTGGCGCAGCCCGGTGACGGTCCCGGTCCGGCGGGCGATGCCACCCGGCCGGCCGCTGGCTGGTTTTTCGTCGCCGGCCTGGCGGGCGGCCTGGGTCTTTGGATCAGCGTGGCCGGCGCGTTCCCCCTGCTGACGGGCGTGTTTCTGGGCGGGTTGCTCGCCGCCGGGGTGCAGCGGGCGACGGCGGGCGGAAAATCGGCCGTGAATGTTCCCCCAAGCCTGTGGCGAGCCTGGTCCGTCGGCGGAGCCACCACCGTGCTCGTGGCCTATTTGATCGAATACTTTCCCGCCCACCTCGCCAGTTGGGAGCTGCGGGTCATCCACCCGCTCTACGGCCTGGGCTGGCTCGGGGCCGGTGAGTTGCTCGTCCAGCTCACGGCCGGCATCAGGCAGGGCCGTTCCGCCTGGAAAATTTCCGCCGGAGTCACGAGCCTGCTCGCCCTCGCCGCCCTGGCCGCCGTGCCCGTCGTGATGTGGCGGACGGAGAACCTGGGATTTCTTTCGGCCGACATTCTCTCGTTTCGCCTGACCAAGCAAGCGGATGGCATCATGGCGCCCAATTTGGTGGGCTGGCTGACAGGCAACGGCTTCACCGCGACACTTGGAGCCACCCTGCTGCCCCTGCTCCTGGTACTCGTCTCATGCGGGCTGGTCCTGCGCCCGAAGAGCGGCCCCGGTCCGCGGATCGCGCTGGCGCTGGCGCTGGGCCCGGTGGTCGTCGCCTTGGGCCAGGCTTATTTCCATCTGCGCTGGTGGCAGTTGCTAGACGGCAGTCTGCTCCCGCTGCTCGTGGCGGCCACCGCGGCCATCGGCTCGACCGACGCGACGCGGGTCGGACGCTGGGTCTGGGCCGGACTCGTCGCCCTGGCCATCGGACCGGGACTGGGGCAAATGCTGCCATCCTTTTCTGCCGGGGATAACAATGTGCTGACCGTGCCCGAAGTCGAAGGCCTGGTGGAGCGGGACCTCGCCCAATGGCTGACCCAGCACACCCTGGTCGAGGGCGGGCCCGTGGTGCTCGCCCCCCCCAGCCTGAGCACCGCCCTCCATTATTACGGCGGGCTGCGCGTCCTGAGTTCGCTCGCCTGGGAAAACAAGGACGGCTTGTACGCCGCGCTGCGGGTCGTGATCTCCACCTCGCGTGAGGAGGCGCTCACCCTGCTGCGCCAGCGCGGGGTCACCCACCTCGTGATTCCCTCGTGGGATGATTTTTTTGAAAACTACAAGCGCCCCGCCTCCATCCAGACCAACGAGCTGTTTTTTGTCAGCCTCGACCGCTGGGCGCTGCCCCCGTGGCTGCGGCCCGTGGCCTACCAGCTCCCGGCCATCGCCGGCTTCGAGGCGCAGTCCGTGAAGATCCTGGAGGTGGTCGAGGAACAGGATGCGCCCGTGGCGGACAGCCGCCTCACCGAGTACTTCATCGAGATGGGCCAGGTGGAGAACGCCAAGATCGCCGAGCAAATGCTGCGGCGCTACCCCGCCGATTTCGGCGTCCTGGTGGCCCGGGCCCAGGTGAAGGTGGCGGCGGCCGACGCCGCGGGTTTCACGAGCGTCTTCGAGCCGTTGCTGCAGCGGCTGGCCGCCGGCGCGGATCGCAGCCTGCCCTGGGACCGGCGCGTCAGCCTGGCGATCGTCCTCGCCCGCGGCAAACGCCTGGACCTGGCCCGCCCCCAAGTCCAGCGCTGCCTGGCGGAGATGACCGAGGCGCGTCTGCGCACGCTCCCGACCAACAGCCTCTACCATGTGCTCGTGCTCAAGAAGGCGCTGGGCCTGGAGATGCCCGACCCACGCCTGCAAGCCCTGGCCCTGGCCCTGCTGCCCGCCGAAGCCCGCCCGCAACTTTAGCCCCGTACCCGCACCGCCCGACTCTCAACCCCCAGGTCCCCATGAACCGCCGAGATTTCATCGCCGCCGCCGCCGTCACGTCCGCCAGTCTGCTGGTTCCCGCCGTCAGCCAGGGCCCCGCCGCCGCCCGGCCCCAGCCGCGCATCCCGCGCTGGCGCGGCTTCAACCTCACCGAACTGGCCGGCGGCCAGCGCGGGCAGAAGTACCAAGAGGCGGATTTTCAAATGATGGCCGAATGGGGCTTTGATTTCGCCCGCCTCCCCTGCTCGTACTGGAGCTGGTCCCGCAAGGAAAACTGGCTGACGATTGACGAGGAGGCCCTCCGGCCCCTCGACGAGGCCATCGAGTGGGGCCGGCGCTACGGGATCCATCTCAACCTGAATCTGCACCGCATCCCGGGCTATTGCGTGAACGGCCGGGAGCTGGAGCCGCATCTCCTGTTCGACAGCCCGCGCGAGTCCATGCAGCGCGCCCTCGAGGCCGCCGTGCATCACTGGCGCTTTCTGGCCGAGCGCTACAAAAATGTCCCCGAGTCCCGGCTCAGCTTTGATTTGTTCAACGAACCGCCCTTCATGACGGATCAGTCCCGCTATGTGGAGATTGCCCGGGCCTTGATCACCACCATCCGCGACGTGAGCCCGCAGCGCCTGATCGTCGCCGACGGCGCCGACATCGGTCAAACCCCCGTGCTGGGGCTCCTTGATCAGGGCATCGTGCAGAGCACGCGCGGCTACCTGCCCAAGATGGTGAGCCACTACACGGCCACCTGGGTGCCGGCCAACGAATTTGAATCCCGGGAGAAACCCACCTGGCCGATGACCGACCAGCACGGCGTCCGCTGGGACCGCGCCAAGCTCCGCGCCGAACTCATCGCCAAGTGGCAGCCCCTCACCGCGATCGGCGCGCCGGTCCACGTCGGCGAATGGGGCTGCGTGCCGTGGACGCCCCACGACGCCTGCCTGGCATGGATGACCGACCTGCTGGCGTTGTGGAAGGAAGCCGGCTGGGGCTGGTCCATGTGGAATCTCCGCGGCGGCTTCGGCATCCTCGACAGCGGCCGGGCCGACGTCGCCTACGAAGATTTCAAGGGCCACAAGCTCGACCGCCGCATGCTTGAGCTGTTGTTGGCGAATTGAGATTGGCTATGCGAAGGGAAAACCCGGCTGAAGAGGTAGGGCGGCGAGTCCCTTCGCCGCCGCGACGCGCTCGGAGAGCGCGCCCTACCCGCGCTAGCGCACCAAACAGGTTAGTCGTGTTCAATCGGAGAACGGGGTTGAAGACACGCCCCAGAGAATGAGAGGCCGTCGACGATTCAACGGTCTGATCCCATATTGCCTCAGCCCTTCGTCAGCACCTCGAGCCGCTCGATCAGTTCCAGACAGGAGCGGCTGTTGTGGTAGGGACATTTCCAGAGACTCAGCTTGGCGGAGGGAATCGTCAGGCCGGTGCGCGTCGTGAAGCTGAGGATGGGAGTGCCGTCGCGCCGCAAGGTGTTGTGCCAGTCGCCGTTCACGCGGTCCACGAATTTGTCCTGGATGAACTGCCAGCTGCGTACCGCCTGCGCAAAATGTCGCGGATCTCCAGAGATCTGGTAGGCATTCAAAAATCCGACCGCGGACTCGGCTTGCTCCCACCATTCCTTGTTGGTGTTCGTCGGCCCGCTCGCGTTGCCCTCATTGTAAACGCCCCCGTCGCGGTCGATGCCCTCAGCCGCAGTGGTCTTCGCGATGGCCACCGCCTCCGTCTTGGCGCGCGCCACCAGCGCAGGATCGCCCAGCACCTCGGCCGCTTCCACCAGCAGCCAGCTTAGCTCGATGTCGTGGCCGTAGGAAATTTCCGCCCCGATCGGCGTCCAGTCGTCCTGCATGAATAGCACCAGATGGTGCGTGCGGGGATCAATGATTTTGGTCAGGGTGAGCTTGATCAATTCGTGCTGGCGGGCCCGCAATCCGGCGTCCGGCCACGAGCGCAGCAGGCTGGTGTAACCTTCCAAAATGTGGATGTGGGAATTCTGCGATTTCGGCGCGTCGCCGAGCAAGTTGCCTTCGGTGCCACTCTCGCGCTGCCAAGCGCGGTTCAGGGTATCACAATAGCCGCCATGCTGGCGGTCGCTCGCGTGTTCCTCGACCAGCCGATAGATCGCCACCGCCTGATCGAGTGCCGCCTGCTCGCCCGTCGCGCGGAAATATTCGCTGAGTCCGTAAATCCCGAAAACCTGCACGTAAACCTGCTTGTGCGCATCGAGGGGCTGGCCGGCCGGCGAGATTGTCCAGAAAAGGCCGCCGTGTTGCCGGTCGATGAACTTGTCCACCAGATCGCGATACGCCCACCGCGCCATTTCCAAATACTCCGGGTCGTGGT
>JBAXWQ010000061.1:0-14653 GCA_037128315.1 Opitutia bacterium
TGGCGAGGGACGCCTCAACGTCGAGGACGGTCTTGGCGCCGGCCGCCGCGGCGGTGGGCGAGTCGCCGGCGAGCACGAACATCTTTTCCACGTGGGTAAGAAATGCCGCGCGGACCTTCGCGTGCTTCTCCTCGAAGTAATAGTCCCGGGTCGGCAGGCTGGTTCCGCCCTGGCGCGCGTGGAGTGCGTTGATCTCGCTCTTCTTCGCGTCGGGCCCGACGCCGACCGAGAACAGGCCGCCGACGCCGCGGTTGTGCAGGTCGGCCAGCGTCCGGGCGAGGTCGGCCAGCGAGGCGATGGCCGCGACCTGCGCGAGGTCGGTCGCGATCGGCTTGGTCCCCGCCGCCTCGATGGCGGTGGTGTCCAGCGCCGAGGCGTAGAAATCGCCGACCTTTTGCTCGACCGAGCCGGGTTCATGCGACTTGGCGGCCGCCGTCTCAAGGATGCCCTTCAGGCCGGTTTGGTTGTAGAGCTCCAGCTCGTTGAACGCGCCCCAGCGCGACTTGTCAGCCGGGATGGGATTGGCTTTCTGCCAGTTACCGAAGGCGTAGCGGGCAAAGTCGGCCGACGGGGCGACCGTGCGGTCGATATAATCCGGACTGAAGCGCGGGATGCGGGGCAGGTCGGCGGCGACCAGGGACAAGGTAGCGAGTCCGAGCAAGGATGAGAGGAGGAAGGGCGGTTTCATGTGGGCTCAAGCCCAGCCTGATTTCCCGGGTCTGGCAATGCTGCAGGACAGGCGGCCCAGCCGCAGGTTTTGTAGCGACAGGCGTCCCTGCCTGTCGTGTCCGGGGCGCTAACCCGAAAGGCAGGGACGCCTGTCGCTACACTAGAGCGTGGTAGGGCGCGCTCTCCGAGCGCGCCGCGGCGGCGAAGGGACTCGCCACCCTACCGTTTGCAGACACGCCCTGCTAATACCTCACCAGATCCGGGCGCGTTTCTCCGGGGGGACCCACATCGTGTCGCCGGCCTTGATGCCGAAGGCGTCGTAGAACGGCTGGAAGTTGACCAGCGGGCCGAACGCGCGGACCTGGCCGGGGGCGTGGGGATTGGTCGCCACCAACTGACGCAGGGCGTTTTCCCGCATGTTGGTGCGCCAGACCTGGGCCCAGGAAAGGAAGAAGCGCTGCTCGGGGGTGAATCCGTCGATGAGCTTGCGTTCCTTGCCCGCCAGCGAGCGTTCCAGCGCCTCGTAGGCGAGCGTGATGCCGCCCAGGTCCGCAATGTTCTCCCCGAGGGTCAGCTCGCCGTTGACGTGCAGGCCGGGGAGCACTTCGTAGCCACTGTATTGGTCGACCACCTTCTGGGCGCGCGCCTTGAATTCCGTGGCATCCGCCTCGGTCCACCATTCGGCCAGGTTGCCATCGCCGTCATAATGCCGGCCCTGGTCGTCGAACCCGTGGGTGATCTCGTGCCCGATGACCGCGCCGATGCCGCCATAGTTGACCGCGTCATCGAGCGTGAAATCGAAGAAGGGCGGCTGCAAAATGCCGGCGGGAAAGTTGATGTTATTGGCCGTCGGATCGAAATAGGCGTTCACCGTTGGGGGAGACATGTACCATTCAGCCCGGTCCACCGGCTGGCCCAGCTTCGCGATGTTGCGCTTGTCCTCGAATTCATTCGCCGCGCGGATGTTGGCGAAATAGTCGCCGGGCCCCACCTTGACCGTGGAGTAGTCGCGCCATTTTTCCGGGTGGCCGACCTTGGGATAGAAGCGGTCGAACTTCGCCAGCGCCTTGGCGCGGGTGGCCGGGGTCATCCACTCCAATTTTTGCAGCCGGTCGCGCATCACGGCGGTGACGTTGCGAATCAGCTCCTCCATGCGGGCCTTGGCCTCCGGGGGATAATATTGGGCGACATACAGCTGGCCCAGCGCCTCGCCGATCTCGCCGTCCACCACCCGGGCGCTGCGCTGCCAGCGCGGCTCCATGGCGGGCGTGCCGCGCAGGACGGTGCTGTAGAAATGGAAGCTTTCCGCCTCCAGCGCCGCCGACAGGTACGGGGCGGAAGCCCGCAGCAGCCGGTAGCGCAGGTAGGCTTTCCAGTCCGCCAGCGGGCGGGCCGCCAGCTGGGCCTGGAGACCCTCGAAGAACTTGGGCTGCCCGACGATGATCTCGGCTGCGGCCGGTCCGGCGATCCCGCGTTCCTGCAGGTAGAGGGGAAAGGGGAAGGCGGGCACCTTGGCGATGAGGTCAGCTGTGGTCATCTTGTTGTAGTTGGCCAGCGAATCGCGCAGCTCGACCGGGGTCCGCGCGTTGGCTGCGAGGGATTTTTCGACCTCAAACACCAGCTTGGCTCCCGCCGCCGCCGCCTCGGGGGCGTCCCCGGCCAGGGCAAACATCTTGGTCACATGCTCCACATAGCCCGTGCGGAATTTCTCAAACTGTTCCCCGAAATAGTAGTCCTTGCTCGGCAGGCTCAGCCCGCCCTGGTTGGCCTGCAGGACGTTGAGCACGCTGTTCTTCTCATCGGGCGCCACACCCAGGTTGAACAGCACGATCACCTGCCGGTTGTGCAGCCGGGCCACCTGCCGCGCGAGGTCCGCGGGCGTGGCGATCGCCGCCACCGCCGCCAAATCGGCCGCGATCGGCTTGAGCCCGGCGGTGTCGATCGCCGTGGTGTTCATCGCCGACGCAAAGAAATCGCCGACCTTCTGCTCGACGGAACCCGGCTCATGCGAACGGGCCGCGGCCGCCTCCAGCACGCCGCGCAGCGCCGCCTGGTTGAACTGGTCGAGCTCGTTGAATGAACCCCAGGACGACTTGTCCGCCGGCACCGGGCTGTTTTTCATCCAGTTGCCCCAGGCATAGCGGGCAAAATCGGTCCGGGGATCAACGGTCGTGTCCATATGGGCCACACTGAAGCGCGGCGCCACCGGCTTGGCCGGGGCCTTAAGTTCGGCCGCGGGCAGCGACAGGAGCGAACCGGCGCACAGGCCGGCCGCGACGAGAAGGGAGCGGATTTTCATGGGGAAAAGAGGGAGTAAATTAGCGCGCCCGGGTGCAACGGGGCAATGATGAATGGTGCTTTTTCAGGACGGCGGGAGCTCAGTTGTAGGTCGGACTTTATGCCCGACTTCAGGCCTGTCGGGCTTAAAGCCCGACCTACAGGTGCACCTCGAAGGGGGCGCCGGTCTTGGCTTTTACCTCGTCGAGCGTGACCCCGGGATGGAGTTCCGTCAGAATGAGCCCGCCGGCAGGTTTGACCTCGAAGACACAGAGGTCGGTGATGATCAGGCTGACGACCCCCTGACCGGTGATGGGCAGCGTACATTGCTTAAGTATCTTCGGGCTGCCGTCTTTGGCGCAGTGCTCCATCACGGCGACGACGCGCTTCACGCCCGCGACGAGGTCCATCGCGCCGCCCGGGCCCTTGACCATCTTGCCCGGCACCATCCAGTTCGCGAGGTCGCCGTTGTCCGCCACCTCGAGCGCGCCGAGGATCGAGAGGTCGATGTGCCCCCCGCGGATCATGGCAAAGGAATCGGCGCTGGAGAAAAAGGCCGAGCCGGGGATCGTCGAGATGGTCTGCTTGCCGGCGTTGATCAGGTCGGCGTCCACCCGGTCCTCGGCCGGGAAGGGTCCGATGCCCAGCAGGCCGTTCTCGGACTGCAGGGTGACATTCATGCCGGGGGGGATGAAATTCGCGACCAGGGTCGGGATGCCGATGCCGAGATTGACGTAGTAGCCGTCGCGCAGCTCCCGGGCGGCGCGCTTCGCCATCAGGTCGCGGATCGGGGATTCCTTCTTGGAGGCCGCCGCACCCTGCACGGTGCGAAACTCGATGCGCTTCTCGTAGTTCACGCCCTGGATGATGCGGTCGACATAGATGCCGGGCGTGTGGATCTGGTCCGGCTCCAGCTGGCCGACCTCGACCAGCTCCTCGACCTCGGCGACGCAGACCTGCCCGCAGGTCGCAATCATGGGATTGAAGTTACGCGCCGTCTTCCGGTAGACGAGGTTGCCGGACTTGTCGCCCTTCCACGCCTTCACGAACGAGACCTCAGCCTTGATGCCGGGCTCAAGAACGTATTCCTGGCCATCGAACATCTTCGTCTCCTTGCCCTGCGCGAGTTTGGTCCCGACCGCCGTGCGGGTGTAGAAGCCCGGGATGCCGGCGCCGCCAGCCCGAAGACGCTCGGCCAGCGTGCCCTGCGGGATGAGTTCGAGTTCGAGTTCACCGGCCAGCACCTGGCGCTCGAACTCCTTGTTTTCGCCGACGTAGGAGGCCATGACTTTTTTCACCTGCCGCGTCGTGAGCAATATCCCCATGCCGAAGCCGTCCACGCCGGCATTGTTTCCCACAATGGTGAGCCCCTTCACCCCGCTGTCGCGCAGGGCAGTGATGAGGTTCTCGGGAATGCCGCACAGGCCGAAGCCGCCCGCGGCGATGGTCATGTGGTCATGCAGCATGCCGGCGAGGGCGGCGGGGGCGTTAGGGTAGAATTTGCTCATGGGGTAAGGGATTGAAATCCAGGAATGGTAGCCACCGGCGTCTCTGCCCGTGGAATCGAACCCGGCAGGCAGAGGCGCCTGACGCTACCTTAGGAAAAATTATAGAAGCTCCACGCACACGGCCAGCCCCTCGCCGCCGCCGATGCAGATGGCGGCGACCCCGCGCTTGAGGCCGCGTTCGCGCAGTGCCGCGATGAGTGTCACGAGGATGCGTGCCCCGGAACAGCCGATGGGATGGCCGAGCGAAATGGCCCCGCCACGGACGTTCAGCCGGTCAGCCGGGACGCCGAGTTCCTGGGCGAAAGCCATGGGTACGACGGCAAAGGCCTCGTTCACTTCCCAGAGGTCGACGTCCGCCACGCTCCAGCCCGCGGTCTTGAGCGCGCTCTGCGCCGCCGTCACCGGGGCGGTGGTGAACCACATGGGATCCTGCGCATGGCCCCCGAAGGAGACGAGGCGGGCGATGGGCTTCAGGCCGCGCGCCAAGGCCGTGTCGGCCGCGGTGAGCACGAGCGCCGCCGCGCCGTCATTGATGCTCGAGGCGTTCGCCGGCGTGATCGTGCCGTCCTTCTGGAAGGAGGGCTTGAGGCCGGGGATCTTGTCGTACCTCACCTTGGCCGGGCCCTCGTCGAGCTCGACCTTGGTGACGTTGCCCTTGGCATCGGTAATCTCGACGGGCGTGATTTCCGCGGCAAACCGGCCGTCCTTTTGCGCCGCGTTGGCGCGCTTGAAGCTTTCGATGGCGTAGGCGTCCTGCTGCTCGCGGGTGAAATTGTACTTGGCCGCGCACTTCTCGGCGCAATTGCCCATGTGGATGTTGTTGTACGGATCCCACAGGCCGTCGGATACCATCGAATCAATGACCTGCTGGTGGCCGATGCGGTAGCCGTCGCGGGCCTTAGGCAGCAGGTAAGGCGCGAGCGACATGTTCTCCATGCCGCCGGCGACGGCGATGGTGCCCATGCCGCCGGCGAGAAAATGCGCGGCGCCGATCACCGTCTGCATCCCGGAACCACATACCTTGTGGACCGTGACACAACGCACCGACTGCGGCAGGCCGGCGTAGAGGGCCGCCTGGCGCGCGGGCGCCTGGCCCTGGCCGGCCTGGAGCACGTTGCCCATGAGACAATCCGTGATGTCAGCCGGGTTGACGCCGGATTGGGCCACTGCGCCCTTGATGGCCGCGGCCCCGAGGCGGGCGGCGGGCACCGTGGAGAGCGCGCCCTGAAAGGAACCGAGCGGGGTGCGGGTGGCGGAGAGGATGACGATGGGGTTCATACAGAAGTGTGAAGGATCAAGTAACAAGTATCAGGATGGAGAAAGACACGGATCGATTCTTGGCACTTGGCACTTGAAACTTGTTACTTTGCTTCAGGTGGGTCGCTTGATGGTGAAGAGTTCCGTCGTGCGGGTGTAGAAGTCGCCGCCCATGCGGCCGATGGTGTCGAGCTTGACGGGGTCGATCTGGCCGTCGGCGCCGAGGACGGCCTCGCTGACGTGCATGCAGATGACCGTGCCGAACACCACGTTGGCGGCCAGCGGACCGGTCCCGATGCAGACGATGCGATCCAGCCGGCACTCAAACGACACCGGCGAGGCGGCGACCCGCGGCGGACGGACCCGGAGCGACGGCGCCGTGGCGATGTTAAACTGCTCGAATTCGCTTTCGCCGTGCGGCAGGGGGGCGGCGGTGGCGTTCATCGGGTCGCGCAACGCGTAGGGCACGACGTTGACGACAAATTCCGGCACCTGCTCCACGTTGAGCACACTATCCTTCTTCCGGCCGGTGCGGTCATTCGCGCCGGTGAACAGCAGGGTCGGCGGATTGGCGCACACCCCTTGGAAAAATGAGTAGGGCGCCAGGTTGGTTTTACCCGCGGCGGAAACGGTGGAGACCCAGGCGATCGGCCGGGGGTTGATCGCGTTGATCAGCCACGGGTAGGATTCGCGCGGGGAAAGTTTCTCGAAATCGATGAGCATGGTCAGAAGTAGTGGGTAGCGGGTAGCGAGTAGTGAGTAGCGAGTAAGCTAAAGACGCAAACCCTGGGTATGCTCGCTACTCGCTACTCGATGCTCGCTACGGCTGGCTCAGCTGAGCCAGCTCAGCGGATAGGCCGGGTCGTCCAGCGCCAGCGCCTCCGCCGTAAGTTCGAGCGGGTACTGGGTGTCAAACATCACCGCGAGTTCCTCCGTGCGCTGGGCGTTCATGCTGGCGAGGGTCGTGCCGGGATGCGGGCCATGCGGGATGCCCTGCGGGTGCAGGGTGAACGAACCAGGCTCGACACCCTTGCGGGAGCCAAACTGGCCGCGCACATAGAACAGCACCTCGTCCGCCTCGGTGTTGTCGTGCGACCAGGGCACCTTGATCGCCTCGGGGTGATGATCGAGATAACGCGGGGCAAAGGTGCAGATGACAAAACCGTTGATCTCGAAGGTCTGGTGGATCGGCGGCGGCAGGTGGACCGTGCCGGTGATGGGCTCAAAATCATTCGCGTTGAAGGTGAACGGATACAGGTACCCGTCCCAGCCCACGACGTCATGGGGATGTGCCGCCATGACATTGCGCGTGAAACGATTCCGGTCCTTCGTCAAAATCGCAAAATCGCCCTCCTGGTCGTGCGCCAGGATCTCGCTCGGCCCGTGAAAATCGCGCTCGCTGTAGGGCGCCCCCATGCGGATCTGGCCTTCCTTGTGCAGGTAGCGTTCCGGGATGCGCACGGGATGCGCCGACTCCAAAATCAGGTAGTCCTCCTTGGCGACGTCGTCCGGCACCAGCCGGTAGATGGTGCCGCGGGGGATGACGATGTAGTCGTCCTGCTTGTAGCGCAGCCGGCCGTACTGCGACTCGAGCCAGCCCCCGCCGGCCCAGACGAAAATGACGTCGTCGCTCTGGCCGTTGCGGTAGAAGTCATATTCCTGCGCCATCGCCGTCGCCGGGCGGCAGCGGTAGGCGGCGATGTCGGCGTTGAACATCAGCGGGACGCGCCCGGTGTAGGGATCGCCCGCCCGGGCCATCCCGGCGGACTTGAGGTGGTGGTGCCGAAGTGGCGTGTGGCCGGCGGGCTTGAGTGCGAATTCCCGGAACAGCTCGACGTGTTTCACCCGTGTCGGTGGCTTCAGGTGATAGACGATGCTGTAGGCCCGGTCGAAGCCCTCGGTGGTGATGACATGCTCATAGTGCAGTCCCTCGCCCTTGTAGCTCGCCGCGGATTCGCGCGGGAATTTCAGGTGATGCTTGCGGGGCAGCGCGCCGAGGCGGAGGTATTGGGGCATGGGAGATGAAGTAGTGGGTAGCGAGTAGCGGGTAGTGAGTAAAGCGGCGTCGAGGATGACTGGTATGCTCGCTACTGTCTACCCGCTACTCGCTACTGTCACAGCGTTCCCCGTCGGGCCTGCTCGCGTTCGATGGCCTCGAACAGTGCCCGGAAATTGCCCTCGCCAAAACCGCGCGAGGTGCCCTTGCGCTGGATGACCTCGAAGAACAGGGTCGGCCGGGTGAACACGCACTTGGTGAAGAGCTGGAGCAGGTAGCCGTCGTCGGTGTCGCGGTCCGCGAGGATGCGCAGCGCCTTGAGCACCTCCTTGTCTTCATCGATCCGGCCGACGCGCTGGTCGAAGGCCGCGTCGTAATAGGTGTCGGGCACCTCGAGGAACTCCTGGCCCATGCGGCGCATCTCGTCGATGGTGCTGATGATGTTGGGGGTCAGCAGCGCGATGTGCTGCACGCCGGGACCCTGGTACTGGTCGAGGAATTCCTGGATCTGCGAATTGGCGGACGAGGGCTCGTTGATGGGCATCTTCACCCAGCCGTCGGTGGAACTGACCACCTTGGACATCAGGGCCGAGCGGCCGGTGTTGATGTCGAAGTGCATGAACAGGTCGAAACCGAACACCTCCTGGTAATACTGGACCCACGGGTCCATCTGCTCGACGTTGGCGACGACGTGATCGATCATCGCGAAATTGATGTCCCGGTCCTCGATGCCGCCCGGCTGGTTGATGTAGCCCGGGGCAAACTCGCCGTGCTTCCGGCGCTCCACGAAACTGTGGATGGTGTCCCCGTACGCAGCGATGGCGCCATGCGTGATGCCGTCGCCCTCGAACAGGGCGCGGGCCGACTTGGCTCCGCGCCGCTGCGCCTCGGTGTGGGCAAGCTTGGCATCCTTCACCTTGAAGGCCACATCCCGGACGCCGCAGCCATGCTTGGCCAGGTGCCAGTGCATGAAATCCGCCTCGGGGCCCGTGCCCTGGGGCTCGGCCACAAGGAAGTTCACCCGCCCCTGCCCCACCACATAGGCCCGCCGCCCCTTCAGGCCGGAGGCATTGTCCCCATAAGCCCGCACGCTCATGCCATACTTGTTGACGAAAAAGTCGCGCCACTGGTCGGCGTCATCGACGATGAACTCGATGTGGTCGACGCCCTTGAGACCGAGCGGATTGGTCGCAATGCTCTTGTCGACCGACGGGGCAAAGAAAGTGGTGCTCATGCGTGGGAGAAGGAAACTGGCGGGCCGCACTGTAGCCTGCCGCCCGCACCCGGTCTATAAGCCAAACGGAGTAATCGCCTTGCCCCGCGGGGAACGGCTGCTCAAGTTACGGCCCACCGGGGCAGATTCCACGCCCGCCCCGCGCCAACCCCTGACTGCCATGCCCCCACCCGACCGCGCCGCCCTGCTGGTTCATTATGCCGCCATGATGGAGGAGGTGCCCGTGGGCCTCCTGCTGGTCGACTGGGACCTGCAACCTGTCTGGTTCAACGCCGAGGCCGCGCGCGCCTCCGCCGTCTGGAATCACGGCGAACGCCGCGCCGAGGCGCTGCGCGCGCGCAGCGCCTTCCGCCTGCCGGCGGCGCTGGCCGAGGCCTGCGGCATACTGCGCGCCAGCTGGCCGGACGGCACCGCGGCCGGCCATCCCCAGGTGGTCAGTGACCACGCCCGTGGCCTCCACGCCCGGATCAAGCTGCACGCCCCGGCGGGCGGGCAGACGCCGGCCTTTCACCTTCAGCTCGATTACCGCCGGCCCCGCGGAGATCGCGAACGGCAGCTCTCCCCCGGCGCCGTCGCCCTCCTGGCCCGGCTGACCGAGCGCGAACGCGAAGTGGCCATGCGCGTGCGCGAAGGCCTGCGCACGACGGAAATCGCCGCGGAACTGCGCCGCAGCCCGCTGACCATCAAGACCCAGCTGGCGGCCATCTTCACCAAACTCAGCGTGCGCGGCCGCACCCGCGTGGCCGCCCTCCTCAACCGCTGAGCCGGGCCCGCAATGCCCTCTCCTGTCGGTCGGGCTTGATGCCCGCCACGTCCGCGGCCTGTCGGGGATAAACCCCGACCGACAAAAACCGCGTCAGGCGTGACATTCACCGGAGTCTCTGTCTATCTTGCCGCCGCATGAGCACCACGAGGTCCAAGGGCATTTCAGATGACAAGTTCGGGGTCTGGCTGCGCCGGGAATCCTGGCTCACGCTCAAGCTGAGCGCCCTGGCCTTGATCGTGGGTCTGGCCGTGAGCCAGGCCCTGCTCGCGCTCTCGCCCGCCATCGCCGCCGGCTGGGATCGGCTGAACTACCAGCTCTCCGTTGTCGCCCTCGACCAGCATCCCGTGGCGCTGATCCGCACCTTCGGTGCCCGGCTGCAGGAGAGCGAATACGGCTGGACCCTGCTGGATGCCGCCGCCCCGTTCAACGTCACGCAAGCGCGGAAAAAATTGCGCTCGGATTATCCCGAGGTCGCCAGTGTGACCAACGGCCTGCCTCAAGTGCCGCGTGCCGCCAAGCTCCGCAGCGCCAATCCCGCCGCCTATGACGCCCGCCTGGCTGCCTATCTGGTGCGCTACAACCGCATCGAGGCGGGGCGCTTCACCAGCCTTTATCAACGTGACGACCTGTTCACGCCACCCAACGCCAACGTCAAGCTGGGCATTTTGATCACCAAGCTGTTCGGCCTGCCCGATGCCTTCCTCTTCACCTTGGGCGCCATCCTTTCCGCGGGCTTCGCCAGCGTGCTGCTCTTCACCATCGTGCTCGCCCTGTCCGGCCGGGCCCTCTGGCGGTCGCGCCGGCCGGCGCGCACCCCGCTGAAACTGATCGTCTGGCCCGCTCTCGCCAGCACCCTGGTGTGGGGTGCGATCATCTTCATGGCCGTGGCCGCCGCCCTGTTTGGGGGCTTCACCCCCAACACGTCGGCCCTCGCCCTGGGCGCCGCCCTGCCCTGCCTTTACCTGCTCGCGCAGATGCCGCTGCAACTCGGCGAAAGCCTCATGCTGAAAACTCCCGTATCCGTCAAATGGGACGGCATCGAACGGCGGAAACCCCGCGGCCCCGCCCCCAAGCCCGGCGAAACCATCCCGCCGATGGGCGGAGCGTAAGGGGGAGACGTTGCCCGGTCCAGTAGCCACAGGCCTCCGTGCCTGTGGGGCTTGCGGAAAGGTGCACGATAATGCCCGACAGGCAGGGACGCCTGTCGCTACCAGCCAATCCATTTTGCAAACCCCTTAATCCTTACGGAGTAATTTGCCGATTTCCGTTCGAAACCCGCCGGGAAAGGTCCAGCTTCCGCGCATGCAGAATACCCCCACCCCAACCGCGACCGCCACCGGGGCCGACGACCCGCGGTGCATACCCCATAAGATCACCGTGCCGCTGCCCGTCGGGGTGGAATGCCACTATCCCCTCTACACGGCGGACGAACAATCGGTCTGGCAGACCCTCTATACCCGCATGGAGTCGCTTCTGCCCGGCCGCGCCGCCGAGGAGTTTCTCGTCGGACTCGCGGCGCTCGATCTGGAGAGCTACCGCATCCCCGCCCTGGCCGACGTCTCGCGGAAACTGCAGAAGGCCACCCAATGGCAGATCGCCCGCACCCCCGGATTGCTGGACGCCCATGATTTCTTCTCGTACCTCGCCCGCCGGATTTTTCCCTGCACGGATTACATCCGCGCCCGGTCCGAGCTCGATTACACGCCGGCGCCCGACTGCTTTCATGACATCTTCGGCCACACCCCGATGATCATGCACCCGCGCTTCGCCAACTTCTACCAGAAGCTCGGCCAGGCCGCGGTGAACTGCAAAGATCCCGCGGTGGAGGAAGGCCTGACGCGCATCTACTGGTTTACGGTGGAGTTCGGCCTCATCCAGAGCCCCGCCGGCCCGCGCATCTACGGCAATGGCATCATCTCCTCCTCGGGCGAGACCCTGCACAGCCTGACCGACAAGGTGGAAAAAATCCCCTATCGGCCGGAAACCCTCGCCGCCCAGCCCTACGACATCTGGCACTTCCAGGAGACGCTGTTCGTCATCGAGTCCTTCGACGAGCTGGAGCAGGAGTTCACCCGCTGGGCGCGGGATCATAGGCTGCTGTAGGTCGGGGTTTATCCCTGACGCATCGGGCATAAAGCCCGACCTACATCCAAACTGACCCCTCGCCGAAATTTGGTCCCATTGATGCAGGTCAAGGCGGCGGCGACTGTTTGCGTTGATACTTCGAATATGCCGGCCGTCAGCATCCTCGCCTCCGTTCCGGGAAACTCCTCCCCGGCTTCCACCACTTTTCTGCCCAAGGAACATGGCTCGTGGTCGCTGGCCCTCGAGCCCATCGCGCTGGGGCTGCTGCTCGCCCCCTCGTTCGCGGGTGCCGCGCTTGCGACCGCTGCGATCGCCGGGTTTTTCGCCCGGCGTCCGCTGAAGGCGCTGTTTCACGCCGCGCCGGAACGCCGCCGCGCCGCCCTCCCCGTCTTGGTAGTTCTAGCAACACTAGTTGTTGCCGGTCTCGGGGAGGCCGCGTTGCTGGCTGGTCCAGCCGCACTCTGGCCGCTGCTCCTAGCCGCCCCGTTCGGCGGGATGTTCCTGTACTTTGATGCGCAAGGTGATTCGCGCGCCGCCGCTGCGGAACTGTCGGGCAGCGCCGCCTTCGCGTTTCTGCCGGCCGCCGTGGCCACGTTGGCCGGCTGGCCGATTCCGTCGGCGCTGGCCCTCGCCGGACTTTCGCTGGGCCGCAGCCTGCCAACCGTGCTGACCGTCCGCACCTACCTGCGCCTCAGCAAACAGCAGGCGACGGAAATTTGGCTGCCTCTCAGCAGTGGAGTCGCGGCCGTAGGTTTGATCGGATGCCTCGCCTATATCCAACTCGTTCCCCCTTTGGCCGTCGGATTGGCCGGGGTGCTGCTGCTCCGCACACTGGGGCTGGTTACCAAGTTTCGACCCGCCTGGCCGGCCAAACGGGTCGGACTCGTCGAAGCGGGACTCGGTTTGTTCTATATGGGTGGTCTGGCCCTGGCCTATCACACCTCCTGAGCGGAACATGCTCTGCTGCAGGACAAGAACCCAGCGGGAAGCGGCAGATACCTTACGCCTGTTAGAAAGGAGATGATTGGCTGCCGGGCAAAACCTTGACGCCCGTCAAGGCGGCGCCGGGGACATTGCGTTACAACAACGCCATGCCTCCGCCTGCGATCACCCTTTCTCCCGATGATCGGTACGCTCCGGGTCCGCGAGAAGTATCACTGCCGCTCCCGCTGACGCGATCAACCAGCGTCGGCCCGGCGCGCGGCTGGTTTCTCTTCGCCATCGGCAGCCTGGTGCTGGCGGGGTTTCTTTCGCTCACGCTGGTCGTCGGCCGGCTCCCGTTTCTCGGCTGGCTGTTTACGGATCCGCTATTTTTCAAGCGCGCCCTCGTGGTGCACGTGGACCTGGCGATCGTCGTCTGGTTTCAGGCCGGCACCCTCGCTTTCCTCGGCCTGGCCCTCGGGCCGCGGCTGCAGCGCGGCGTAACCGCCGCCGCCTTCGCCCTGGCCGCCACCGGCATTATCGGCCTGCTGGTCGGGGCCGTCATGCCCGGGGCCCTGCCCGTCCTGTCCAATTATGTGCCGGTGATCGACCACCCCGTATTTTTCGGTGGGCTCATCTGCTGGTTCGCCGGGGCCGGGCTGTTTTTTGCCCAGGCCCTGACCACCCCGGCGCGCACGGATGCGAAGGCGCTCGGGGCGGAGACCGTGATCGCGCTGCGGGCCTCCGCGGCGGCCAATCTGCTGGCCATCGTCACCTTCGCCATCGCCTGGCGGACGACCCCGGACGCCGCGCCGGCGGTATTCTACGAACTGGTTTTCTGGGGCGGCGGCCATGTGCTCCAGGCCGCAAATGTGGCCGCAATGCTCGGCTTGTGGCTGCACCTCCTGCGCCGTTGGACCGGCCTCGCCGTTTTGCCTTCCGTCTTCGTGGCCGCCCTGATGGCTGCGCTCATTTTGCCCCAACTCGTCATCCCCCCGCTGGCGCTGGGGGGCACCACCGCGACGCATTATTTCTCGATGGCCACGCACCTGATGCGTTGGACCATATTCCCCGTGGTGCTGGTGGTGTTGGCCGCCTCCGCCCGCCACGTGTGGCGGCTGCGCGCGGGCCTGGATTGGCGGGACTATCGCGCCACCGGCCTCGCCGGCAGCGCGGTGCTGACGGTGCTGGGCTTCATCCTCGGGGCGCTGATCCGCGGCTCGAGCACACTGGTGCCGGGACACTACCACTGCGCCATCGGCGCGGTGACGATCGCGCTCATGACGGCCGCCTATGGTTTTTGCCGCGAGGTCGCACCCGCCGGCGCCGCTCCGGCCGCCCCGCGGCGGGCGCGTTTGCAGCTCCTGCTCTTCGGGGGCGGCCAGGCGGTCTTCGGCCTCGGGTTCGCCCTGGCCGGGGTCTACGGGCTCGGCCGCAAGCAATACGGCGCCGAACAGCACGTCCGCTCGCTCGGTGAATACCTCGGTCTGAGCGTCATGGGCCTGGGCGGCCTGATCGCCGTGGCCGGCGGCATCTTTTTTCTCGCGGTCATGCTGCGGTGCATCGGCACGTGGCGGGCCCGCTCAACCCAACCGGCTTAAACCCCATGAACCAAGAAGAACCCAAGATCCACCCCTGGCAGAAAGTCCTCGATAACCCGTGGCTGCTGCTCGTCCTCGGCGTCCTCATCCCGTTCCTCTCCTACACCGTGTGGGGCTGGATTGAGCTCGTCCTGACCAAACCCGCGTTGCTGCCCTAACCGTCACCCTTTATGAGCCTGCGTCCCCTCACCTCCCCCTGGTTCCACGCCCCGGCCGGCCATGAAAAAATCTGGCTGGGTTGCGCCCTCCTCTGGTGCTTCACGATGTCGCTGATGATGCCCTACTGGCATTTTCGCGGCAAACAGAACAGCACCGGCGAGGCCTACACGGTCAAGCCCG
>JBAXWQ010000062.1:0-14633 GCA_037128315.1 Opitutia bacterium
TTGTTGATCTTGTGCGCCCCGGTGTGCAGCAGGTCCTCGCGCTTGAAATAGATTTTCGCCCCGCCGCAATGCTGCGTCAGCCGCTCCGCCAGGTACAGCGGGGTCGGCCGGCCGGCAAAATCCTTGAGGTGATGCCGTAGTTCCGCCTGGAAAGCCGGATCCACCCGCGCCTGCTCATAAACCTCGGTCAGCTCGGCCAAAGCCGTCATCAGGGTCTCCGGGACAAAGATCCCACCGTAAGGGCCAAAGTGCCCGGCGCTGTCGGGCAGCCGCTCCGGGCCGGCGGAGGTGGGCGACTGGCTGGACTTGGCCGCAGGTGGGAGGGAGGCGTTGCGCATCACAGAGACCGGTAGGCGGCGGGCGACCAAACGCAAACGCGTTTTCTTAGCCGCGCTTGACCGTCAGGAGCGTGTAGTCATCCCGCAGCCCGCCGCTGCCGGTGAAGTCCGACACCGACTGGAGAATGCCATCATTGATCTCCCGGGCGCGGCCGGCGTGCGCCGCCCGCAGCGCGTCGGCGAGCCGGGCGCTGCCGAATTCCTTATCCGCCTCGTTCGGTGCCTCCGTCAGGCCGTCGGTATAGAGCACCAAGGTGGAGCCGGGCGCAAAGACCAGCGTCTGGTCGGCAATGGCCGCATCAAACAACTCGGCGCTCACCAGGCCCACGGGCATGCCCTCCGAACCGACATACTCACTCACAAAGAGGCCGGTCTGGCCATCGCGGCGGGAGAGCAAGGCCAGCTCATGGCCGGCCCGGGCCAGCGTGAGCTGGTTTTTCGCGGCGTCGACCACCCCGTAGGTCATCGTGATGTACATGCCGGTTTGGACGTTGCCGGCCAGCGAGCGGTTGACCTCAGCCAGGACCCGCGCCGGTGATTCGTGCAGCGGGGCGATTTGGCGGAGGGTGGTCCGGCAAATCGCCATCAGCAGGGAGGCGGACATGCCCTTGCCCGAGACGTCGGCCACCGCCACTCCCACGCGGCCATCATCCAGCAGGAAAACATCGTAGAGATCGCCACTGACCTTCTGGGCGGCCAGGTACCGCGCATCGATGTCCAGCCCCGGCACCCGCGGCATTTCCCGCGGCAGCAGCATCTGCTGCACCTCGCTGGCCAGGGCCAGGTCGATGTCCAGCCGCTGCTTGTCCGCCTGCAGGCTAAGAAAATCCGCATTGTACACGGCGAGACCCGCCTGCTCGGCCAGGGCTTCGACGAGCGAATAATCCGTCGCGGTGAACGGCAGGCCGTCGGAGGCATTGCAGACACAGAGGACGCCGATGAGCCGCTGGCGTACCGTGATGGGAGCGGCGATCACGGAGCGTACCATGAGGGCCGGGTCGTCGTGCTTGACGATGCGCGGATCGTCGGCCGCGCGGATGATCAGTTCGCCCTGGCCAGTCGCCGCCACGCGGCCCACGACCCCCTCGCCGACGGGGAATGACTCGGACTTGAGCACTTGCTCGATGAACCGGGCGCGGGTCGCGGCGTGCGTACCGGCGCCGGCGGGGATCGGCCGGTGCGGGGGGAACAGCCCCTCGACCGCGGCGCCGCGCATCATGTCGTCGGCTCCTTTCTCAAAAATGCATGCGCTCAGGGCGCCGGTGCTGAGGATCGCCGCGTGGACAATGCGCTGGAACAACTCCTCGCGGGGCAGCCGCTCGCCGACGGCATCCACCATGGTGTGCATGTAATCGAGCACGATCTGCCGCTCCTCCATCAGGGCCTGCTTCTCCTCCTCGAAGCGCGCCGCCTCCCGCTGGGCGCGCCAATAAAGCGCGTAGACCAGGGCCGCGCCGATGAAACCGCCGAGCAGGAACAACATCATGGCCCCAAACTCAATTATTCAGCGGTAAATGCCGAGCTGAAATCTTGGCGTACCCTCCGCAGCTCCACCCCGTTCACCGGAGTTCCACGCGGTTGCGCAGGAAGGCCAGCACGTCCTGAAATTTGGCGGCGTTGGCCCCGTCGACGGAGACCAGATGCTCGTGCGCCTCCAGCACCATCCGGGCGTGCTCGATCTCCGTCTTCGCCTTGCTGTCCAGCGCCTGCGCCGCGCCGCTGAAATTCATGGGGAAATTCCCCGCGTCCACGGTGGCCAAACGATGCAAGCCGAGGTTGCGGATCAACTCCAGGTTGCGCTCGCCCACCCGGGTCAGGGTCAGGGTGCCCGGCGGGGTCTGCCGGCGCAATTCCAGGGCCGCGCCGGCCAACACCCCCAGAAAAGTGCTGTCCATGCTGGCGCAAAGCTGAAAATCGACCACGAAGCGCGGCTTACCCTGCTTGATCAGCTCCGCGAAGAAATCCTTCAGGCTGCCGCTGTTCGCAAACGAAGCCCGGCCCTCGATGCGCACCAGCACCGGGTCGGCGTAGGCGTCGACCAAATAGACCGGCTTGTTGGCATCAGGCATGGCGTGGGGGCTCGGCAGTAGGCCGGGCTTTATGCCCGGCATTTCACGATGTCGGGGATAAACCCCGACGTACAAATCAATTCTTTGTCACGATTTGACGCAGGACGTAGGGTAAAATGCCGCCGTGTTGGTAATAGTCGATTTCGATGGGCGTATC
The DNA here is from genome assembly GCA_037128315.1 of Opitutia bacterium. GTDB lineage: Bacteria > Verrucomicrobiota > Verrucomicrobiia > Opitutales > Opitutaceae > Lacunisphaera. Next base: position 2,565 of record JBAXWQ010000062.1, read on the forward strand.
GATGCGGCAGCGCACCGGCACATTTTCCACGGCACCGTTCCGGCGCGTGATCTTCAGCACCAGGTCCTGCTGCGGCTTGATGGCGGCCGTCAGGCCGACCACATCGTAGCTTTCCGTGCCGTCGAGCTTGAGGCTCTGGGCGGTCGTCCCTTCCTTGAACTGCAGGGGCAGCACGCCCATGCCGACGAGATTGGAACGATGGATGCGCTCAAAGCTTTGGGCCACCACGACCTTGACCCCGAGGAGATTGGTGCCCTTGGCCGCCCAGTCGCGGGAGGAACCGGTGCCGTATTCCTGGCCGGCGAGGATGATGAGGGGGACGCCGGCTAGCTGGTAGGCCATCGAGGCGTCGTAGATGGATGTCTCCACCCCGTCGGCCCCGAGTGTATTGCCGCCTTCCTTGCCGCCCAGCATCAGGTTTTTGATCCGGACGTTGGCGAAGGTGCCGCGGGTCATGACGCGGTCGTTGCCGCGGCGCGAACCGTAGCTGTTGAAATCCTCGAAGCTCACCCCGTTATCGAGCAGGTACTTTCCGGCCGGCGAGGTCTTCTTGATGGCGCCGGCGGGCGAGATGTGGTCGGTGGTCACGCTGTCGCCGAAAATGCCGAGGGCGCGGGCGCCCTTGATCTCGGCAATGCGGCCCGGCTGCAGTGAGAAGTTCGTGAAGAACGGCGGCTCCTGGATGTAGGTGGAGGCGGCGTCGAAGGCGTAGACGTTGCCCGTGCTGGACGGGATTTCATTCCACTTCGGATTCTGCGCCGCGAAGTCCGTGTACAGCCGGCGGAACACCTCGGGCTTCAGCGCCGCGGCCATCTGGTCGCGCACCTCCTGGAGGGTTGGCCAGAGGTCTTTCAGATAGACGTCAACCCCGGCCTGGTCCTGGCCGATCGGCTCCTTCGCCATGTCGATGTCCACCCGGCCGGCGAGCGCAAAGGCGACGACGAGCGGCGGGGACATGAGGAAGTTGGCCTTGATGTTCTGGTGGACGCGGGCCTCGAAATTGCGGTTGCCGGAAAGCACGGACGCGGCGACGAGGTCATTCTTGACGACGGCCTCCTCAATCGGCGCCGCGAGCGGGCCGGAGTTGCCGATGCAGGTGGTGCAGCCGTAGCCCACCGTCTGGAAGCCCAGCTGGTCGAGGTAGGGCGTGAGACCGGTCTTGTTGAGGTAGTCGGTGACCACCCGGGAGCCGGGCGCCAGCGAGGATTTCACGGACGGGTTCACCTTGAGCCCCTTCGCGACGGCCTTCTTGGCCACGAGGCCGGCGGCGAGCATGACACTGGGGTTGGACGTATTGGTGCAGCTGGTGATGGCGGCGATGAGCACCGAACCATGGCCGACCTTCTGGCCGTTGACCTGGGCGCTGACGGTGGTGAAGTCCTCGGCCTTCTTGCCAAAGCCGGCCTCGGTGACGGGCTTGGAGAATGAAGCGACGAAATCGCGCTTGAGGTTTTGCAACTCGATGCGGTCCTGGGGCCGCTTCGGGCCGGCGACACTGGGAACGACGGTGCCGAGGTCGAGTTCGACCACCTGCGAGTAGTCGATCTGGCCCTTCTGCGGGATGCCCCAAAGGCCCTGCGCCTTGTAATACGCCTCATAGGTGGCGACGAGCTTCTCGTCGCGCCCGGTGGCGCGGAGATAGTTGCTGCACTCGGCGTCGATCGGGAAGAAGCCCATGGTCGCACCATATTCCGGCGCCATGTTGGCGATGGTGGCGCGGTCCACCACCGGCAGCGCCGCGGCCCCGGGGCCGTAGAACTCGACGAACTTGCCGACGACCTTCGCCTTGCGCATGAGCTGCGTGACGGTCAGCGCCAGATCGGTGGCGGTCACGCCTTCCTTGAGTGCGCCGGTCAGATATACCCCGACCACATCGGGTGTGAGGAAATAGACGGGCTGGCCGAGCATGCCGGCCTCGGCCTCGATGCCGCCGACGCCCCAGCCGACGATGCCGATGCCGTTGATCATCGTCGTGTGGGAGTCGGTGCCGACGAGGGTGTCGGGATAGTAGACATCCCCTTGGTTGAGCACGCCCTTGGCGAGATACTCGAGGTTCACCTGGTGCACGATGCCGATGCCGGGCGGCACCACCTTAAAGGTCTCGAAGGCCTGCATGCCCCACTTCAGGAACTGGTAGCGCTCGCGATTGCGGGAGAACTCGAGGTCGAGGTTCTTTTTCAACGCATCGGCGCTGCCGGAAAAGTCCACCTGCACCGAGTGATCGACCACCAGATCAACCGGCACCAGCGGCTCGATGATCTTGGGATTCTTGCCCAGCTTGGCCACCGCCGAGCGCATCGCGGCGAGATCCACCAGCAGCGGGACACCGGTGAAGTCCTGCAGCACGATACGGGCGACCACGAAGGGAATCTCCGCCGTGCGCGCCTCGGTGGGTTTCCACGCGGCCAGCTCCCGGATGTTTGACTCCATCACGCGCTTGCCGTCGCAGTTGCGGAGCACGGCCTCGAGCACGAGACGGATGCTGACAGGCAGGCGCGAGAGGGGAAACCCGGCTTTCTCGAGGGCGGGCAGCGAATAGAATTTCTTGCCGTCGGCGAAAGTCTGGAGGGTGTTGAACGGATTCGGGAGGATGCTCATGTGGAAATTAGCGGATACTGATTGTGGCGGCGCGCAAGGACCGCCGCCACAGGCAAGGTTACTTGGCCAAGGCGGCCTGAACGGCGGCGAAGTTCGGCAGGTCCTTCGGGGTCGCGGTCTGCTCGGCATATTTTACGATGCCGTCCTGGCCGATGACAAAGGCCGCGCGGGCCGAGGTGTCACCCACGCCGGCGAGCATCGGGAACAGCACATCGTAGGCCTTGGTCACGGTCTTGTTCAGGTCGCTGGCGAGCGTGACCGTGATCTTGTTGGCCTTGGCCCAGGCTTCCTGGGCAAACGGGCTGTCGACACTGATGGCAATCACGTCGGCGCCCAGCCCGGCATAGGCCGAGAGACCGCCGGAAATGTCGCACATTTCCTGGGTGCACACGCCCGTGAAGGCCAGGGGGAAGAACAGTAGCACGGTCTGCTTCTGGCCGAAATTGGCGCTGAGGGTGACGTCCTTCAGGTCGCCGGTGGATTTGGATTTGAGGGTGAAATCAGGGGCTTTGGAGCCGACAGCGATAGGCATGGGGAGACGAATTGAGTTATTGCGGTTGAGGCGACGGAGATCCGACGCGTGGAAGGGAATAACTAGAACCGCCGGACACGGGGCGGCAACCCATTTTAGGCGGGTATGACGGCCGTTACTACATGGTGTCTCGACGCTATAAGTTTGGCTGTAGGGCGGGATCGCTGATCCCGCCAAGAACGCTTTGGACCTTGCGCCGGCGGGATCGGCGATCCCGCCCTACATTTACTTGCCACTCCCCCGCCCCGCGCCAATAACCAGCCCATTCCATGACGATTCTGGACGAACTCGAATGGCGGGGCCTCTACGCCGACTGCACCGACCGTGAAGCGCTGGCCAAACGCCTCGCGGAAGGCCCCCTGACCCTTTATTGCGGCTTCGATCCGACCGCGGACAGCCTGCACGTCGGCAACCTCGTGCCACTCCTCGCCCTCCGCCGCTTCCAGCAGCATGGGCACCACCCGATCGCCCTCGCCGGCGGCGCGACCGGCATGGTGGGCGACCCCTCCGGCAAGTCCGACGAGCGCAATTTGCTCACTCCGGACCAACTCGAGCACAATCTAGCCTGCATCAAGCCCCAGCTTTCACGCTTCCTCGATTTCACCGGGGCCAAGAATCCCGCCCGCCTCGTCAACAACTACGACTGGACCGGACCGATCACCTTCCTCGAGTTCCTCCGCGACACCGGCAAGCACATCACGGTGAATTCAATGATCGCAAAGGATTCCGTCCGCTCGCGCATGGAGGACCGCAGCACCGGCATCAGCTTCACCGAGTTCAGCTACATGCTGCTCCAGGGATTCGACTTCCAGCATCTGCGCAAGACCTTCAACTGCGAGCTACAGGTCGGCGCCACCGACCAGTGGGGCAACATTACGGTCGGCACCGAGCTCACCCGCAAGAAGCTCGGCGCCACCGTCTGGGGTCTCGTCTTCCCGCTACTCACCAAGTCCGACGGCAGCAAGTACGGCAAGACCGCCACCGGCACGGTCTGGCTCGATCCGAAGAAAACCAGCCCGTACCGGTTTTATCAGTTCTTCGTGAATGCCGACGACGCCGATGTCATCAAGCTGCTCAGAACCCTCACCTTCCTCTCCCGCGAGGAGGTCGCCGCCCTGGAAACCGAGCTGAAGGCCAACCCCGGCGCCCGAGCGGCCCAAAAGGCACTCGCCCGGGAAATGACCACCCTCGTCCACGGAGAGGGCGCCGTCACCGCCGCCCTCAAGGCCACGGAGATTCTTTTCGGCGGCTCACTCGAGGGCATCAGCGAGGCGATTTTCCACGACGTCGTCGGCGAGGTTCCGACCAAGGATCTGGAAAAGGACAAGCTTGCCGGCAACGGCGCCGCGATTGCCGACCTGATCGTCCATGCCGGCCTCGCCCCGTCCAAGGGGGCCGCGCGCAAGGACCTCGAAGCCGGCGGCATCTACCTGAACAATGTCCGCGTGCCCGACCACACGCGCAGTGTCACGGTCAGCGATCTCCTGTTCGGCCAATACCTGCTATTGCGGAAAGGGAAAAAATCCTACGCCGTCCTGACGGCGCGTTGAGGGGCGGGCGGCGCGGTGACGCCGGCGCCAAACCACCGACCCGCCCCGATTCCATGCCTGCTGGGTGGGCCCCTCTTAGCCGCATTGCTTTTCGTACTCCGGCGCAATGTGCATTTCAGCTCTTGTCCGTCGGCGGAACTTTTCTCTCGGGAATGGGGTGGTATCTATCGAATATGACACCCCGGTACGGTTTCGCCGCCTTCAGCGCTTCCTTATCGGGCACATAGGTGAAGTGAAGCCCTTCAAGCCCGGACAAATCGAGCGACACGCGCATCTCCTCCTGCCCGCTGCGCGCGTGCGCGGAAATTCGCTCTGGCCCCGGCGTGAGCGGGAAAAACACACTGCCGGTCACGGTCGCCCCCGGCGGGATTGAAACCGGTAGCGGCAAACGCCGCCGGTTGAACTCGGTCAGCACCAGCCCGCGATTTTTTGGATCGATCACCAATTTGTTGGCCAAATAGAAGGGTGAGTATGCTAGAAACACCAACGGCGCACCGTATATCAGCGCCGCGCCGACCGGAGCCATTGCCGGTACGTAAAGTATGCTTATGAAGGCGAGCCCCGCCGCCCCCTCCGCCACGCTCACACGCTGCTGGGCCCGCTGGCGGGCACTGCCGGCGGCGTCCGCCGGCGCGAGCAATCGCTGCAGGGATTTCTCATGTTTGGTTCCGGTCTTTTCCAATGCCCAGGGATCGGTACCACTCGGCACGCGGCGATCAAGCACATCGCCCAGTTCGATGAGCTCAACCGTGAGCGGCTCGGCCCGATGATTGATCAGGCGGACCACATACTCGTCCCAGTAGGCGTGTTGCTTCCAGGTTCCGAGACTGTCGTAGACAATTATGCCTGTCACGCTCAACTCGAGACCGGCGGCGGTAGCCGTCAGCCCCAATGGCGCAGCCGGCTGCACTGCTTTTGTTTCCACCATCTGGTAGGAACTGCTGCCACAGCCCGCCATCAGCAGAACTCCGATGGCAAAAAGCAAAGCACCCAGTGACTGGCGGATCATTGTCATGGCACTTCTGGTTTGTCCTTCGGTTTGAGGTGGAGTCCAGCCAGCGGCTTGAGCGGGAGGATAAGTTCGAGGGGAGCCTCCCCAAACTGCCCTTTCACGATCAGCCGCTGCGGCCCCGGGGTCATGGGAAAAAACAAGCTGCCGGTCGCCGAGGCCCCCGGCGCAAGCGTCAGCGGCAGGACCAGCCGGCGCCGGTCGAATTCTGCCTGCACTTTGGCCTTGTTGTTGTGATTCATGATGACAACCGCGGTGATGTCCACGACCGCCGCAATCGGTATGATGGTCAAGGCGGCGGCGGCTCCGCCCGCGGAAGCGGCCGCCCCGGGGGCGGCCATGAAAGATCCCCAGGCAGAAGCCATGGCGATGCCACCGTAGATGACGACCACGCCCGCCCCCGCGACGAGACTCAGACCCACCCCGCCATATTTATCCCAGTTGGAAGAACTGATTTTTTCCAGTGACCACGGCGCGGTGCCCGGAACCTGCGGCTGGCCGAGAATATCAATCAACTGCGCCGTGCCGATGGTCAGCGGCACGGCGCCGTGGTTGGTGAATTGCACCACATACTCATCCCACTTCGCCTCGCGCTTCCACGTGCCGGGCCCCTTGTAGACGATCAAAGACTGCAGGGCCAGCTCCGCCGGGGGCGTTGTGACCGCCCAGCCCAGCGGCTGGGCCGGTGGCATGTCGTCCTTCGCCATCTTGTATTTCTTGGAGGTCACGCACCCCGTCTGCCCAAGGCCAAGCCCCATGATCAACAGGACGGTCACCGAACGGTTGAATGCCGTGGGCCGGGGCACACGGGAGCGGGTGATTTTGCACTGGGATGGGATCATGGGGAGACGATTGGCCGGTTGGTGTTGGTGATTCAATGCGGTGTCTGGCCGCACCATACTTGATTTCCCCGCCTGACCCGCAATTGATAATACCAATGCCAGGCATTGAGGGCAGAGTCTGCCCTTATCTCTTGCCCCACCCATCCGTGCGGTCGGCCGCTAAAACTGCTTCGCCACATTTGCCCAAAAGGCGGCATCGGCCTTTGGACAGAACTCCTGCAGCGTTTTCTTCAGCCGCGCCACCTTCGTCTGCAGGAACTCGTCCTGCTTGAGCAGCAGCCGCAGCTTGAGATCGTTGACCATCAGGTTGGCGAAGATCTCCGCCTTGTCCTCCGCGAGCGCCGTCATGGCATAGCCAGTCACAAAGCCGGGGGCGGGATGCGTGAGCTGGGCGCCCTTGTTGTCCCCCGGGGTGATCGGCGTCGCACTGCCGTAGACAAAGCCCTTCGGATTCAGGGCCACCCAGTCGGCATCGCCTGGGGTGTCGCGGGACGCCGTGTCGATCAGGTGATAAAACTCGTGGTGAATGGTTTTGCGCCGGTAGGACTCGGAATAAACCGCGCTGCGCACATCAAGGTAGAGAGTGCCCGTCTCGCTGTCGCCGATGGCGGCTCGCGCCTGGCCGCTCAGGCCGAGCTCGCGGCAGAACACCACCCGCTTCAGCCCCGCCAGGCCGAACAGATCGCCCGGGTACTTGCCGAACTCCTTGCGAAATAGAAAGAGGTAGATGTCGATATCCGAGTTCGGCACATTCTTGCCCGTGATCGAACCGGCGGCCAGGGCCACGGGAAACGGCTCATGGCCCGTGGCCAGTTCCACGCCGCCGCGGTCCTGGTAATCCTGTTTCAGCTCGTCAAAGAGCGCGCTGCCCGAAGCCCCACCGGCGGCGAGGAGAACAGTGAGAATGAGCAGGGAAATCCGCATGCCTTAGGACTGGACGGGGGGTTCCCAAAGTTCAAGCCGGTTGCCGTCCGCATCCTTGATCCAGCCAAATTTGCCAAACTCGGACTCCTCGATGCCTTTCGGATCGATCCAAACGCCTTCCTTCTTCAAAGTCGCGAACAGCTTTTTCAGATCGGCGACCCGGTAGTTGATCATGAAGCTTTGCCGGCCCGATCCGAAATACTTGGTCTTGGCTTCAAACGCGCTCCAAATTGTGGCGCCCTTCTGCTTCGGATTTTTGGCGTCCAGCCAGTCAAAAGAGCACCCGCCCCAAGCTGGATCCAGCGGCAGCCCGAGATGTTTCTTGTACCAGGCCTGGAGCTTTTTCGTGTTCTTGGCCTTGAAGAATATACCGCCCAGTCCCGTCACGCGCGGCATCGCTTTTTTCATGCATGAAAATCAACCACAGAAAGCGCGGAAGACACAGGAAAAAATAGAACGCGAAGCGTCCGCCCGGATGCCGGCCAGTGCCAAACCTGCGCCCAATCATCCTTGTGGGCGGGGTGCCCTCAACTCCATTGCGCCCTAATTCTCCCGGGAAGCAGCCATCGCCGCCTGCAAGCTGGCTTTTTCCGCGGCCGCCAGCTTTTCCAGCAGGCCCAGTTCAGTGAATACCAGCCAGCGCGACTCCGCGTCGAGTCCGGCATAGGTCACATCGGGGTCGACGATCTTCCGCCCCAAGATCTGCTCCAGCTGGACGCGGGTATAGACCGGTTTCTGTGCCGCCGTGGATTTGGTGCCATATTGGTTGAGATTGGAGGCAAAGATGCCGGCGGCGCTCACAGGAAGGAAATCCTCATACCGCAATCCCTCGACCGTGACAAACCCGGCCTTGAGCAAGGCCGGCATACTGACAGTGCCAATGGTGCCGGCCCGAGCGGCGGCGCGACCGGCCGCGGTCACCGTGTAGCGGCCATAAACCAGCTTCTGCTCCAGCAAGGCTTCCAGTCGTTTGGGGAAGGCGGCGAATGGAGCCGCATAAAGCCGCTCATAGGCGGCGTAATCCTTTTTGACCAGGTCCGGCTGTTTTTCCTTGGCGGCATCGGCGGCGGACAGGCAGCGATCATACAAATCACGCCCGGCCGGAGTGGTGGCGTAGAAACGTTGCTCAATCTCCCCAAAGCGCGCCGTGTGCACCGCGTTGACGACGGTGCCGTCCGGCTCGGTAAAGCCCACCGGCTCGGTCAAGGCCTTGTAAGCGTCCTGCCGCAGCAACACCGGGGTGTCCTCGGGCGGTCCCTCGGTGTAGTCCTTGAAGCCGGCGTGCGGCAGTCGGGCGAGCACGAGGTCCGGCTGCTGCAGGCGCTGTACCAGCACCTCGACCAACGCCGTCATGGCCGCGGCGGGCATCTGACCCGGGATGTAGCGGGCGATGGTGGCCGAGGTGAGATGCTTGAAGTGCAGACGGAGATAATCGTGATCGGCCCGGTCCCGCAGCCGGACCAGGGCGACGGTCGCCCGCTCCCGAAACGTCGCGGCATCCATCTCGCCCATGGCATGTTTCATGGCCGCAGTGTATAGGTCCATCCCGAGCGTGTTGGGCGTGAGATGATTCAGGTGGTGCGACTCGAAGCACGCGATGTCGGCGGCGATCTTGAAGCCGGCGGTGCACAATTCCTGGTACAAGCCATGGTCGCGGGCGCGGCCCGTCCACTTGAATATCCCGGTCACGCCCTCGTGGATAAGTTTTTCCGCCTCCGCCCAGTCCAGCCCGCCCTGGCATTCGTTTTTCTCCAGCAATTCCCGGGCCCGCGGGGAGAACACCTGGCGGGCCGCGAGCAGGGCTTCGATCCGGGTACGCGTGGCCGGGTCAAAATAATCCGTCATCAGGAGCGAGCAGAACACGCGGTGCTCCGGACTCAGGCGCGAGCGAAAGGCGGTGGCGACGATCGGCTGGCTCTTCGGGCCGAGGTTCGTCATGTCATAGTAATTGTGCGGCTCGAGCGCGAACGCGGCGAAATAGCGCGCGACCCAGCGGTATTCGTCCGGCCGGCCGATACGGATGGCTCCATGGCGCTCGCCGCTTGTCTTCTCCAGCTGCGCGGCGGTGACGGCGAAACCCCGGTGGATCACGCGGAGGAGCGCACAAATCGTCTCGTTGCAAACCCGGTTCACCAGCAGCGATTTGTCGTAGAGCGGCACCTCCTGCCCGAACATCCGGGAGAGTTCGGCAAACAGCCGGTGCTGCATTTCAACCTTGTCGGCAAACTTCAGGCTCATGCGGCGATTTGCGCCGGAAATTCAGGTAAACTCCATCCCAAATCATGCCTTCTGATCGGCGCCGCTCGCCGGTGCGCACTTCGTCCCGCGCGGGTCGGGTTTGCCCGATGGCGGGCCCGCGTCCCTGCGGGCCTGGCTCGCAGGGACGCGAGCCCTCCCGTCACAAGCACGTCGCACATTATGAGGGAAGCGATGCGACGGTTTTTCACGCCCTCGCCGCAGCGGCCAACCGCTTAATGCTTTCGGCGTAAATGCACGACCCAACTTCCGCGCAGCCTCCGCCAAGCCATGCACAGTGGGTCCGACCGGCGGACAGTATGATGGGAAAAACCACGGCGGGACCCAGCGTCGGCCGCCGGTCGACCAAGTTCCGCACCCCGCCCATGTCCACCCGCCCCAAACCCTTCCTCGAGCCGGAATATTGCAAAGGCTGCCTCCGCTGCATCGAGGCCTGTCCGCGCGAATGCATCACCCGCGGCACGACCATCAATCCCGAAACCGGCCTCGTGCCGGTCGAACTCCACCTCGAGGACTGCAACGGCTGCGCGCTCTGCATGGCGGCCTGCCCCGAGCCTTTCGGCCTGCGCCCCGACACCGAACGGCCGGCCAGTGCCCTGGACTTTGAACTGGAGGACCCCGCGCGGCTGTTCGGCCCGAAGATCGTCGTGAACCATTCCGAGGGCGACCAGCCGGATACCTTCATCGACCTGCCCGCCTGCGAGCCGATGGTGCTCAAGGGGACCTATGCCTCCGCAGTGGGCGCACTGCTCGCGGGTTGCCGGCACGTGTTTGGCTATCCGATCACGCCCAGCACCGAGGGCTCGGAATTGATGGCCAAGATCCTGCCGAAAATCGGCGGTCACTTCGTGCAGGCCGCCAGCGAGACGGCGGCCGTCAACATGATGTATGGGGCCGGCGGCGCCGGCCGGCCGTGCATCACCTTTACCAGCGGTCCGGGTTTCAGCCTGATGCTGGAGGGAGTCAGCTACATGATCGGCGCGGAGGTGCCGGGCGTTTTCGTCAACATCATGCGCGGCGGCCCCGGTCTGGGCAACCTGGGCCCGGAACAGGCCGACATCAAGCTCGCCTGCCGTGGTCTCGGCCATGGCAACACCCACGCCATCGTCCTCGCCCCCGGCACGCCGCAGGAAATGCTCGATCTGACCATGCGGGCCTTTGAGCTGAGTTTCCTCTATCGCAATCCCGTGGTGATTCTCGGCGACGGCTACCTCGGCCAGATGACGGGCGTGGTGCGGCTGCCCGCCCAATTGCGCCAGCCGGGCCTGCCCGCCTGGGCCGTGTATGGCGACCGGGCGCACCGCCACAACCTCATCTGCTCCATCCAGCTCGCCGAGGACGACCTCGAGGCCCACAACCGCAAGCTCAACGCCAAGTACGCCTACATCTCCGTCCACGAGCAGCGGGCCAATTGCTACCGCTGCGATGATGCCAGCGTGCTCGTCGTCGCCTGCAACACCCCCGCCCGCATGGCGAAAGGCGCCATCGAGGATGCCCGGGCGCTCGGAATCAAGGCCGGTCTCTTCCGCCCCATCACGCTCTGGCCGTTTCCGATTGATGCGCTCCAAGCCCTGCTCCCCCACATCAGCCAGCTGGTCATCGTCGAGGGCAGCCCGGGCCAGCTGGAGGACGAGTTGCGGCTCGCCCTCAGCCATGCCGGGCTGATGCCGCCGCCCATTGCCTCCGTGCGCCACTACGGCGGCGTGCTGCCCGCGCAGGAGGAGATCCTGGAGTGTATTCGTGAATCCGCGGAGGTGCTGTCATGAGTGTTTTCTATTCCAACTTCAGTCGGCACGCTCATGGCGAGGGCCTCAAGGGTCACAGCACGCATTACTGCGCCGGATGTGGCCACGGTGTCGTGCACCGCGACCTCGCCGAGGTGATCGAGGAACTCGACCTGCAGGACCGCGCCATCCTCGTGAGCCCCGTCGGCTGCGCCGTGTTCGCCCATTATTACTTCGACATCGGCAACACCCAGGCCGCCCACGGCCGGGCCCCGGCGGTGGCCCTCGGGCACAAACTCGCCAATCCCGATGCCGTCGTGATCAGCTACCAGGGTGATGGCGATCTCGCCTCCATCGGGCTGGCCGAGACCATTTCCATGGCGCAGATGGGCCTGCCGCTTACCGTTGTTTTCATCAACAACGCCATCTACGGCATGACCGGCGGCCAGCTGGCGCCGACCTCGCTCATGGGCCAGAAAACCGCCACCAGCCCCGAGGGGCGCACTGCCGCGATGGGTCTGCCGCTGAAGATGGCCGAGCTCATCGCGCAGCTCGACGGCCCGGTTTATGTGGAGCGGGTCGCGCTTTACGATGCCCGCCAGCGGGTCAAGGCCCGCAAGGCGATCAAGAAGGC
>JBAXWQ010000063.1:0-14529 GCA_037128315.1 Opitutia bacterium
AACCTCGGCCGCAAACGCGTTTTGCCCGTGACGGGAAGAAACAGGGCTGTAGGAGGGGCTTTATTGCCCCGATTCGCAACCTGCGCCGCTCTCGAGCGCCAACATCGGGGCATAAAGCCCCTCCTACAGTCAGACACTTGAGCTGCTACCTAGGACTTCAAATGTCGGGCCACCGTTCGCCGGCGTGCCGGATAACGCGCCCCAATCGGCCCGGCGACCAGCGCCGGCCCTACCTCCGCGTGAGCAAGGATCCGGCCAACAAAAAGGCCGTCCCGCAATGGAACGGCCGTCAGGATCAAGGCAAATGGGGTCTGGCTGGCCTCAGACCGCCGCTTCGCCGTGCTCGTCGGTCCGGATGCGGATCATGTCCTCGAGATGGGTGACGAAAATCTTGCCGTCGCCGATCTTGCCGGTCTTGGCCGCGTTCGTGATGGCAACGATGACCTTGTCCTTCAGTTCGTCGGCCACGGCGACCTCGATTTTCGCCTTGGGCAGGAAATCCACGGTGTACTCGCTGCCGCGGTAAATCTCCGTGTGCCCCTTCTGGCGGCCGAAGCCCTTGACCTCGGTGACGGTCATGCCCTCGACGCCGACATTGGTCAGGGCTTCCTTCACGGCTTCCAGTTTGAACGGCTTGATGATGGCGGTGATGAGTTTCATAAGGGGGGGGGAAATTGTGCTGCCAGTCTTTCCAGGATTGACCTTACCGCAAGCCTAGAGGCGCCCATGGCCATGCATGCGGAGTGACGGGCAAGAAATGAGCAGGGGCCCGGGATCAGCCCGTAGCCACAGGCCTCCGCGCCTGTGGTGTTGGCGGCAACATTTCGAACCCGACAGGCAGGGACGCCTGTCGCTACAGCCCTTCCTCGATCTTGATATGCAGGTCCTTCAGCTGCTTGGCCGTGACCGGGGTCGGGCTCTGCGCCATGAGGTCCTGTGCCTTCTGCGTCTTGGGAAAGGCGATGACATCCCGAATGCTGGTCGTGCCGCACAGCAACGCCACCATCCGGTCCAGGCCGAACGCGATGCCGCCATGCGGCGGGGCGCCGTAGGTGAAGGCCTTCAGCATGTAGCCGAAACGATTCTCCACGACGTCGGCCGGGATCTTCAGCACGTCCTCAAAAACCTTCTTCTGCAGTGCCGGCTGGTGGATGCGGATCGAGCCGCCGCCGAGCTCCATGCCGTTGAGCACGACATCATAGTGCTGGCCGCGCACGGCCCGCGGGTTGGTGTCGAGCAGCGCCGCATCCTCGGCCACCGGCGCCGTGAACGGATGGTGGGTGGCCACGTAGCGCTTGGTCTCCTCGTCGTAGCTCATCAGCGGGAAATCGACGACCCACAGGAAATTCCACTGGTTGGCCGGGATGCTGAGCCGGCCGCGTTTCACCAGCAACTGGGCCGCCTCGAGCCGGGTCCGGCCGAGAATCGCGCAGGCGCGGTCCCACGGGGCGGCGGCGAAGAAGATGATGTCGCCGTCCGCGATCGCGAGCTTCTGCGTGAGCTCGGCCTTTTCCGCGTCGGTGAAGAATTTCACGATCGGCGACTTCCATTCGCCGCCCTCGACCTTGATGAAGGCGAGGCCCTTCGCGCCGAGGGATTTCGCAATCTCCTCCAGCGCGCCGATCTCGCCCTGGGTGATGTCGGCGAGCCCCTTGGCGTTGAACGCCTTCACGCAACCGCCGCCGGTCACCGTGGAGGCGAAGACCTTGAAGCCGGACGTCCGGAACGTCTCGGAAAAATCCACCAGCTCGAGCCCGAAGCGGGTGTCGGGCTTGTCCACCCCGAAGCGGTTCATCGCGTCGTGATAGGCCAGGCGCGGGAACGGCGTCGGCAGGTCGTGGTTGAGCACATCCTGCCAGACTTTCTTCAGCATCCCCTCGAAGAGGGCGTAGATGCCCTCGCGGTCGATGAACGAGGCCTCGACGTCGATCTGGGTAAACTCCATCTGGCGGTCGGCCCGCAGGTCCTCGTCGCGGAAACAGCGGGCGATCTGGAAATATTTCTCCACGCCGGCGACCATGAGGATCTGCTTGAACTGCTGGGGCGACTGCGAGAGCGCGTAGAACTGGCCGGCATGGATGCGGGACGGCACGAGGTATTCGCGGGCGCCCTCCGGCGTGCTCTTGAACAGGGCCGGGGTCTCGACCTCGATGAATTCCTGAGCGTCGAAATAGTCGCGCACGGCCTTGGTGGCGCGGTGGCGGGTCAGGAGGTTCTTCCGCATCTTCGGCCGGCGCAGGTCGAGGTAGCGGTAGGTCAGGCGCAGGTCCTCGTTGACCTTGTCGCCGCCGGCGTCCGTCAGCGGAAACGGCGGGGTGTCGGAAATATTGTGCACGATCAGCGCGGTGGCATCGATCTCCACCTCGCCGGTCGGCAGGCTCGGGTTCACCATCGTCGCGGGCCGCAGCTCCACCCGGCCGGTGACGGCGATGACCGACTCATCCTTGAGCAGCGCGGCCTCGGCGCGGAGGTTCGAGTCAAACTTCACCTGGGTGATGCCCTGGCGGTCGCGCAGGTCGACGAAGATGATGCCGCCGTGGTCGCGGACGGAGTCCACCCAGCCGGCGAGCGAGACCGTGGCGTTGAGGTCGGACTTGGTGAGCTGGGCGCAGTGATGGGTGCGTTTCATGGATACAGAGGGTCGAACTAAGCTGGGCCCCGCTGGGCAGGGCAAACAGATTTTCCTACGTCATAATCAGGCTCTGACCGGTCATTTCCGCGGGCTTCGGCAACCCCATGAGATGCAGCACCGTGGGGGCGATGTCGGCCAGCCGACCGCCGGTCCGCATCGGGGTTCGACCGGCGACCAGCCCCTCCCCGACCACGAAAACCTCCACCAAATTCAGGGTGTGCGCGGTATGGGGGCCATTGTTGAGCGGGTCCCACATCTGCTCGGCGTTGCCGTGGTCGGCGAGCACGACCGCCTGGCCCTTGACGCTGGCCAGCGCGGCGAGCAATTCCCCCACCCCGCGGTCGGTGGCCTCGCAGGCCTTGATGGCGGCCGGCAGGGAGCCGGTGTGCCCGACCATGTCGGGGTTGGCGTAATTCACGACGATCAGGCCGTACTGGCCGGACAGGATCGCGGCCTTGGCCGCCACCGTCACCTCGGCGGCCGACATCTCGGGCTGCATGTCGTAGGTGGGCACCTTCGGGCTCGCGGGGCACGCGCGGTCCTCGCCGGGAAATGGGGTGCTGCGGTAATTGTTGAAGAAAAAGGTCACGTGCGGGTTTTTCTCCGTCTCGGCACAGCGGAACTGCCCGATGCCGGCGGCGCTCACGACCGCCCCCAGGATATTCTTCAGGGGGTCCGGCTTGCCCGAGATCACGTGCACCGGCAGCCCGGCCTCGTACTCGGTCATGGTGGCATAGTAGAGGTCGAGCTTGGCCCCGCGATCGAAGCCCTTGAAGTCATCGAGCACGAAAGCCTTGGTGAGCTCGCGGGGACGGTCGCCGCGGTAATTGTAGAACAGAACCGCGTCGCCGTTGCCGATCGTCGCAATCGGCTTGCCGTCCGGACCGACGATCCAGGTCGCCGGCACGAACTCGTCGCCATTCTGCGTCGGGCTGAGCGGATTTGCGTAGTAGCCCGCGACGGCCGCCTCGGCACTCGGCGCCGTGGCGACGGCCTGGCGGCCGGTGAGCATAGCGTAGGCCTGCTGCACGCGCTCCCAGCGGTTGTCGCGGTCCATCGCCCAGAAGCGGCCGCACACCGTCGCGATCCGCCCCACGCCGATCGCCTTAATCTGCGCCTCAACCTGCTGAAAGTAACCGAGCCCGCTCTGCGGCGGCGTGTCGCGGCCGTCGGTGAATCCATGAATGAACACGCGGCCTGCGGTGAGCCCGTCGAATCCGCCTGCGGTGAGCCCGTCGAATCCGCCTGCGGTGAGCCCGTCGAGTCCATCCTCCTTCGCCTGGCGCAAAATGCCGTAGAGATGCTCCAGCATGCCGTGCACGCCGCCGTCCGACACGATGCCCATCAGGTGGAGCTTGGCGGCGGGGTTGGCCCGAAGGCGGGCGACGATCTCGTGCCAGACGGGGTTGCGGGCGAGCTGCTTCTCGGAGAAAAGTTTGTTCAGGCGCACGAGCTCCTGGTCGACAATGCGGCCTGCGCCGATGTTTTCGTGGCCGACCTCGGAGTTGCCCATCTGGCCGTCCGGCAGGCCGACATCGAGGCCGCTGGCCGCGACGAGCGTGCGCGGGGATTGGGCGTGCAGCTGGTCGTCACAGGGCTTGTGGGCCAGCAGCACGGCATTGTACTTGGCCTGCTCAGGATGGGGGTTTTGGCCCCAACCATCGCGGATGATAAGCAGAACCGGTGAACGCATGGCAGACATGCCGCTGTTGTCCGGCTTCCCCCGCCCCCGGGCAATCAAAAATGGCGAGGCCCCGATTGACTTTGCAGGCAAAAACTCCACCAGTTTCCTGCCATGCCCAAGTCGGCCGTCCTCCTCCTCAACCTCGGTTCCCCTGATTCCACGTCCGTCCCGGACGTGAAGCGCTACCTGCGTGAATTCCTCGGCGACGAGCGGGTCATCGACCGTCCCGGCCAGCCGTTCCGCTGGCTGCTGGTCAACGGCATCATCATCCCGTTTCGCGCCAGCAAGTCGGCCCATGCCTACGAACAGGTCTGGACCGCCGAGGGCTCGCCCCTCGTGGTGACGAGCAAAAGCGCCCAGGCCAAGGTGCAGCAGCGGGTCGAGCTGCCGGTCGAGCTCGCCATGAATTACGGCAACCCCTCCATTCCGGCCGCCCTCAGCCGGCTGGCCGCCCAGGGGATCGAGCGAGTGCTCCTTTTTCCCCAATACCCGCATTACGCCATGTCCAGCTGGGAGACCGTGATCGCGAAGGTTTACCGCGAGGTCGAAAAAATCGCCCCGGCGATGAAGCTCGAGTGCGTGCAGCCCTATTTTGCGGACGACGACTACATCACGGCGCTGGTGGCAAGCGCGCGCCCCTACCTCAGCCAGCCGCACGACCACCTGCTCTTCAGCTATCACGGCATCCCGGTGCGGCACCTCACCAAGGCCGACTCCTCGCACGCGCACTGCCAGACGGTGCCGGACTGCTGCACCACCTGCAGCCCGGCCCACGCCACCTGCTACAAGGCCCAGGTCACGCGCACCACGCACGAGTTCGTGAAGAAAGCGGGGCTCGATCCGAAAAAATGGTCCATCTCCTTCCAATCGCGGATCGCCGGCGAGCCGTGGATTTCCCCTTACACGGATTTCGAATTCGAGCGCCTGCCCCAGGAGGGCAAGAAGCGGCTCATCGTCATCACCCCGGCCTTCGTCACCGACTGCCTGGAGACGCTGGAGGAGATCCGGATGGAGGGGGCCGAGGACTTCAAGGCCGCGGGCGGCGAGTCCTTCCAGCACATCCCCTGCCTGAACGACCAGCCGGTCTGGATTGATTTTCTCGAGCGGCGCATCCGGCAGTGGCAGTGAGCCGCGGTCCCGCGCCGGGCCCGACCGCCACTCTGGGCTCGCCGCCTGGGGGCAATCCGCCAAAAATGCATTCTCCTGAGTGTGAATAATCATCCGGCCCATAGTCCCAGCAGGAATCCGACGAGTGCGGTCGGCGCCATACTGGTGCTCGACACGGACGGACGCATTCAACTGGCCAGCGCGGCGGCCTGCGCCCTCTGGCAGGCCGCGGAGCCGGACCTGATCAATCAGGCCTTCCCTGCCCTCTTCGCCTTCGACGTCGTCTCGCATGAACCCGGCTGGGAGCAGTCCCAATGGGAGGTGCTGCTCGCCGCCGCGCAGGACCAGCCGATCACCCTCAGCCTGCAGCCCCGGCAGTCGGCGGCGTTCGACACCCTGGTCCGCCTGGAAAAAGCCGGCGAGAATCCGGCCCGCTACCTGGCCGCCGTGACGGTGCCCGCGGCGGCCGGCGCGGCCCCGGTTGCCGGCGTCGCGCCCGCCGCGAACCCGGACTCCTTCCTGAGCCAGCTCAACGAGCGCAGTCCCCTCGGGTTCTTCGACCTGAATTTCCTGAAGGGCGAAATGTATTATTCGCCGATCTGGAAAAAAATGCTGGGCTATGCCGACAGCGCGCTGAGCAACACCTACGAGACCTGGCTCGCCCTCATCCACCCCGACGACTCCGGGGCCGCCCCCGACCGGCAGGGCCGCGGCGGTGCGACCGGCCCGCGGCAGTTCTCCCTCGAGTTCCGCATGAAACATGCCGCGGGCCATTACGTCTGGGTGCAAAGCGTCGGCGTGCAGCACTTCGGCCCGAACGGCGCGCTGCAGCGGGTGACCGGCGCCCATCTCGACATCGCCGACCGCAAGGAATTCGAGGAGGCCAGCCTGCGCGCCGAGGAGCGGCTGCAGCAGCTGGGGGAGCGCGGGCGCGTCGGCATCTTCGACCTCGATTTCGCCACGGGGCTTTACTGGCTCTCCCCCGGTTTCCGCTCGCAGCTGGGTTATGCGGAAAACGACCTGCCCGACACCCTGGAATCCTTTCTCCTCACGCTGCCCATGGATGAGACCGCCGGCGGCCTGCAGGCCTATTTTCTCGCCCAGCATCCCAACCAGGTGGCCTATTTCGACACCCTCCGCATGCGCCAGCGGGAAGGCCGGGTAATCCCCATGCACGCCGGGATCGTCCGGCAGTTTTCCCGCCGCAAGGAACTCCAGCGCGTGCTGGGTTTCATCGTCCCACTGCCCGAGGGCAAGGGGGCCGCGATGCTCGGTGATGATGGCCTCGGACTGCCGGCCGCCCAGCTCGCCGCCCTGCTGGCCGAAATCCAGGAGGCGGTCCTGCTCGCCGATGCCGGCGGCCAGATTGTCTTTATTAACCTGAAGGCCGAACAGCTCCTGGGCCTGACCAGCGCGGAATGCCTCGGCCAGCAGGCCGGGGAAATTTTCCGCCTCGTGCACCGGGAGAGCGGCCAGCCGGGCGAAAGCCCGATCGCCAAGGCGCTGACCGGCGGGGAATCGACCAGGTTGAATACCGAGTTCGCCCTCGAGGTGGGTGGCGCCAAGCCCGTGCCCGTGGCCTTCAGCGCCAAGGCGGTGATCGATGGAGCCGGCCAGCCCACCGGAGCCGTGGTGGTGTTCCGCAATCCCCAGGAAATGACGCTCACGCCGGAGGAACTGGTGCGCTCCAACCGGTTCGAGTCGCTGGGCCAGCTGGCCGGCGGCATCGCGCACGATTTCAACAACCTGCTCACCACCATCCTCGGCGGGGTCTCCCTGGCGAAGGATGCGCGCGACACCTCCGGCCTCGAAAACAGCGAGCGCGCCTGCCTGGCGGCGAAGGGCCTCAGCAAGCAACTGCTCACCTTCGCGAAGGGCGGCACGGCCGTGCGCCAGGTCGTCAAGCCCGCGGACATCCTGGCCGACAGCATGCGCCTCGCGGCGGCGGGCTCGGCCGTGAAAATCGAGCTGAACGCCGGGCCCGACACCAATACCATCTGCGTGGACCGGGCGCAGATCCTGCAGGTTTTTCAAAATCTCATCATCAACGCCATCCAGGCCATGCCCACGGGCCAGGGCGGCATCTGGATCACGACCAGCAACGTCAAGCTCGCCGCAGGCCAGATCGCGCCGCTGCCGGCCGGCCCGTACGTCGCGATCGAGGTCCGCGACGATGGCAGCGGCATCAAGCCCGAGCACCTGGAGAAAATTTTCGACTCCTTCTTCACCACCAAGAAATCCGGCACCGGGCTCGGCCTCGCCACCGTGCTTTCGATTGTCAAGCGGCACGGCGGCCAGATGAGCGTGGAATCCGAGGTCGGCGTCGGCACCGCGTTCATGGTCTACCTGCCGCAGGCCGACAAGCCGGAGGAAATCGAGGCGCGCCGCGCCCCCAGCCTGCGCTTTGGCACCGGCCGCGTGCTCTTCATGGACGACGACGAGCAGATCTGCGCCCTCACCGGCGGCATGCTCGAAAGCCTCGGCTACAAATTTGACCTGGCCCGGAAGGGCGAGGAGGCGATCCAGTTCTACAAGCGCTATCTCAACATCGGCCGACCCTACGACGCCGTCATCATGGACCTCACCATCATCGGCGGCATGGGCGGGGAGCAGACCTTCAAGCACCTGCGCGAACTCGACCCCCAGGTCTGCGCCATCGTCACCAGCGGCTACGACAACGACGACATGCGCCGCCAGTTCCTCGACATGGGCTTCTGCGACTACCTGACCAAGCCCTACCGGGTCGGCGACCTCGGCAAGAGCCTCCGCACCGTCCTCGGCAAGTAGGCGGGGGCCGGGGCGGGCTGGGCCCCACCGGATCCGGTGCATCCTATGGTTGATTGCTGGTATCATCCGGCGCAGGCTCGGGTCCAATCCTGCCACCCATGCCCTCGCCTCCCGAGAAATCAACCATCCCCCCGGGCTTTTGGCTGTTGCAGTTTCTCAAGTTTCAGCCGCGCACCCTGGCCCTGCTGCGCCAGCCCTACCGCCGGCCCCAACTGGTGGCGGATATTCTGGCGGGCATCACGGTCGGCCTGATCGCGTTGCCGCTGGCGCTGGCCCTCGGCGTGGCCAGCATCCCCATCGGGGTCGCCACGCCCTTTCCGGCTCCGGCGATTGGCATATTCACGGCCATCCTCGGCGGCTTCCTCGTTTCATTGCTCGGCGGCAGCCGGGTGCAGATCGCCGGCCCGACGGCGGCGTTCGTCACGGTGATCATCTTGATCGTGCAGCAGCATGGGTTCGACGGGCTGCTGCTGGCCACGCTCATGGCCGGGGTGATTCTGGTGGTGATGGGCTTCAGCGGGCTGGGCACGCTGATCAAGTTCATCCCGTATCCGGTCACCAGCGGCTTCACGACCGGCATCGCCATCGCCATCATGGCGGGCCAGGCGGGGGAATTCGCCGGCATCCGCGGCCCCACGCCGGCCCCGGCTGAATTTCTCGGGAAACTGCCTTGGCTGGCCTTCAATCTGCCCCACCTCAACCTGCCCACGCTCCTGATCGGCCTTGGGTCGGCGGCTTTCATCATCATCTGGCCGAAATATCGCGCCCGACTGCGCGCCGAGAACGTGCCGGGGGCGATCGTGGCCATGGTGGTCTCGGCCGCCCTCGTGGCCTGGTTCGGCTGGGAGCATACTCTCGGCGTGGCCACCGTGGGTTCGCGGTTTGGCCCGGAGGCGATTCCGCACGGCCTGCCGCCCTTCGTCTGGCCGGCCATCTCCCTGGAGCGCATCCGCAGCCTGCTGGGCCCGGCCTTCACCATCGCGATGCTGGGGGCCATCGAGTCGCTGCTGTCCGCCGTGGTCTCGGACGGCCTGATCAATGACCGGCACGATTCCAACACGGAGCTGATCGCGCAGGGCCTGGCCAATATCATCTGTCCTTTTTTCTGCTGCATGCCCGTCACCGGCGCCATCGCCCGCACCTCCGCCAACGTGAAGGCCGGCGGCCGCACCCCGATCGCCGGCATGGTGCACGCCCTCACCCTGCTGCTGATCGTCCTTTTCTCCGCGCAATACGCCCGCTACGTGCCCATGGGCGCGATCGCCGCCGTGCTGATGGTCATCGCCTTTCGCATGGGCGAATGGCACGAGCTCACCCGCCTCGGCAAGATGCCCCGGAGCGACGCCGTGGTCCTCGTGGCCACCTTCGGTCTCACGGTCATCTTCGATTTGGTGATCGCCGTCGAAGTTGGCATGATGCTGGCTGCGGTGCTCTTCATCAAACGCATGGCTGAAACCACCGAGATCACCGAAGTCACCACCCGCGACGAGCTGGAGACGCCCGAACAGCTGGCCCACGGCAAGGACATCCCGGAAGGCGTGGTCGTCTATCGGATCTTCGGACCATTTTTCTTCGGCGCCGCCGAGAAAATGGAGGATGCCCTGCTCCGCGCCGGCACCCTCCCCCGCATCCTCATCTTTCGCATGCAGCTGGTGCCGGCCATGGACGCAACCGCCTTGAACGCGCTGGAGAGCATCGTCGAGCGCATGCAGGCCACCGGCGGTACGGTCATCCTCAGCGGCCCGCACCGGCAGCCCCTGGACATGATGGTGAAGGCCGGCTTCATCGAAAAACTCGGCCGGCGCAATATTCGCGCCCATTTCGACGACGCCCTGACCCGCGCCCGGGAAATCCTGGCGACCAGTCGCCCTGGCCCCTGAACCATGCTGCGGGATCACGTCACCCCCGCCTGGGTTTACCTGGGCGGGCTCACCCTTACCACCATTGCCGGCGTGATCAACGCCGTGGGCTTCCTGGGCGTCCACCATCAGGCGCTCACCCACATGACCGGCACCGTCACCGTGCTGGGCATGGAACTCGCCCAGGCCAACTATGGCGTCGCCTTCCACGCCCTCGCCATCCTCACGGCCTTTTTCCTCGGCTGCCTGATCAGCGGCGTGGTGATCAGCCAGGGCCGGTTGAAACTCGGGCGGCGCTACGGGCTGGCCCTTTCACTCGAGTCGATCGCCTTGTTTCTATCCGTCTTTTTTTTGCGGCGCGGGGCCAACGCCGGCGACTACCTCGCCGCCCTGGCCTGCGGACTCCAAAACGCGATGGTCTCCAGCTATAGCGGATCAACCATGCGCACCACCCACATCACGGGCATGATCACCGACCTGGGAATCGCCTGCGGCCATTTTATGCGCGGCGCGACGGTGGACTGGTTTCATTTCCGGCTCTACGGCGTGCTGTTTCTGGGCTTCTTCGCCGGCGGCCTGTTCGGCGCCATGGGCTATAATCATTTCGGGTATAACACGCTGCTTTTTCCGGCCTGTCTCAGCGGGGCGACGGGGATCGGCTACACGGCGATCAAGCTTTACGAGCGCCGCCGCAAGGCGGTCCACCCCGCCGGCCCCTGATCAACCGCGCCAGGTGAAGGCGTGGCACAGGGCCACCCCGGCGGCGTCCGCCTCGTCGAAGGCCATCACCCGGCCATGGCCCAGCAGCCCCATCACGGTGCGCGCCATCTGGTCCTTGCTCGCCCGGCCGTTGCCCACGACCGCCAGTTTCACCCGGAGGGGGGCATATTCGAAAATTTCCTTCTGGCGCAAGGCCGCCGCGGAGATGGCCGCGCCCCGCGCCGCGCCCAGGATCTGGGCGGTCTGGAAATTCTGCACGTAGATGGTCTGCTCCAGCGCCACGTGCACCGGATCGAATTCCGTCACGAATGCCGCCACCGCCTGGTGAATCTCCCCGAGACAGTGCGCCATGGAGAGCTTGGCCGGCACCTTGACCGTCCGGCAACCCAGCATGACCGGCGGCCGCCCGGGGCTGAACTCGATCAGCGCCAGGCCCGTGCCGCGCAGGCTTGGGTCGATGCCGAGCACGCGGCCGCGAAACGCCGGCCGCTGCAGCGGCGGGGCCGCCAGCCAGGTCTTGGGCTCGAGTTTGCCCTCGAGCTTTGCCTTCCACATCTGCCGGACGGAGGTGCGTGCCATGTGCTCAATACGAAAGACACGTATGACCGGAAAGAAAAGCCGGGATTAATTCGGGCGAAACACAGCCCGCCGCATTGGCGGCAACCCGGGGGATATGTTCCAGCTGGGGCCATCACGCTTCCGGCTTGTGCCGCGACCCGACCGGCGTGCATTCTGTCCCATATCTGATTGCCCAAGATGAAACCGCCTGAGCCCGAACCGGAGCTGCCCCACGACCAGAGCCGGACACCTTTTCCCCGACCCTGGCGCCGCTGGCAGGCGCAATGGTCGGCTTTTCACTGGCGGGACTACTGGTGGCATTTGCTGGATCGCTGGGAATCCCACCGGTCGTTTCGCCGGTGGCTTTACGGGATCCTGACGGGGCTGGTGTTGCTCGCCGCCGCGGCCCTCTGGGGTTATCCGCGGTGGGCGCAGCACAATGCCATCCGGCTGGCGCGGCAATGGCTGGCTTCCGGTCACTACAAATATGCCGTCGAGGCCGTGGAGGAAGCGATGCTCCTCGCCCCGCGCAGTCCTGAACCGTGGCAGATTGCCGCCGACCTGGCGCGCGTCGGCGGGCAGTTTGACCGCGCGGCGGAATACGCCCGACAGGCGGCCCAACGGGACCCGGATAACCCCAATTTGCGAATCGCCTGGGCCGCCGAGACCCTGCGCGCCGATCGGCCCGATGAGGCCGACCTGATCCTGCGTCCGCTTCCGCCGGAGATCCTCGACCCATCCGCCCCGGCGCAGCGGCTGTTGGGTGATATCGCCCGCCGCCGCAACCAGCTCACGGCGGCCCGACAGCATTTTGAAAACGCCCTGCGCCTCGACGGGCCCGGCGCCATCGATGAGATTCCCCTGGGACTCATTTTGCTCAACGCCACGGATACGGTGGAGCGGCGGCGGGGGTTGGTGCTGCTGACCAAGTGGACGCCGGACCCCGCCTGGGGCGCCGTGGCGCTGCGCACCCTGCTCCAGGATGCGCTGGTCCGCAACGACCGGGCCGCCGTGCTGAAATGGGCCGAGGCGTTGCGCCTTCACCCCGGCTGCACCCTGGGCGACATGCCCACCTGCCTGCTCGCGCTGGCGCAGACGGATGCCGCGCGCTATGCCGCGGCCCTCGCCATCATGGAAAAGGACCATGCCGTGGACCCGAAAGCGGCGGCCCAATTGCTCAGCTGGCTGAACCAGATCGGCCGCAGTGCCGACGCGGTGCGCTGGATGCGGACCCTGCCGCCCGCCGGCCTGCGCCGCCCCCCCCTGGTCGTGGCCGCCGCCGAGGCGCTGCGCCAAACCGCCGACTGGCCTGCGTTGCAGGACTGGACGACCGGCAAAGATTGGGGAGCCGACGCCGAGTTCATGCGCTGGGCCTACGGCCTGCAGGCGGCTCGCATGCGGGGGGAGACGGCCCAGGCCGAGGAACTGTGGCGCACTCTGTACAGCCACGCGCAAGTGAACGGGGTGCATGCACTCTTTGCGGCGGCGGCCATCTACAGCTGGGGCCGCGTCACCGAAGCCGAGGCGCTGTGGTGGCGGGCTGCCGCGCAGGAGGGGAAAATCGCGACCGAGGCCCTTGGTTCGCTGGCCCGGCACTATCAGGTGCAACGCGACGCCGAGGGACAGTATCGCGTGTTCCGTCAGCTGAATCTTCTCCAGCCCGGCAATGCGGCCGTGGGGAACAACTTCGCCTTCTTCGCCGCCTTGACGGGACGCGAACAGCGCCAGGCGGAACGGATCGCCCGGGCCAATCGGGAAAAGGAGCCGAACGACCGGGTCTACCTCGCCACCTTGGCGTTTGTGCTGCTCAGCCAGCAGCAGCCCGACGAAGCACTCGCCTTGCTCCAGCCCTACGCGGCGGAGGCCGAAAAATTTCCCGGCCTCGCTTTCGCCTATGGATTGTCCCTGGCCGGCAATGGCCGCAAAGCCGAAGCGCATCGCTGGCTGGATGGCCTGGAACCGGCCTCACTCACCCTGCGGGAAGTTGAGCTGATCAAGTCGGCCCTAGCCGACTGACGCAGGTCCGTCGGCCTTGCGTCGAAAGCGCCGCCAGCCGAATACCCCGAGGGCCGCCACGACCGGCATCCAGGTGCCGACCTCCGGAATCACTTTGCCATCGATCGTGATGCCCGAGCCGACCTGGTAGACCAGCAGGCCGCTGGGATTGAGTGCGTTGGATCCACTGCTGCCGGTCAGACTGTTGGTATTGGCCACGACCACGTAGATGTAGTTGGTGCCAATGACGAATGCGGAGTTGTTCGTACCCCCGCTCGCGGTGCTGTTGCCCAAAGTAAAAGACGTGGTGTTACCCCACGCACTCAGCCCGCTGGCCGAGGCAGTCGTGCCCCCTGAATTAATGGTTCCGGTGCTGCTGACAGTCGGCGCCGAGGCGGGGTTCACATAAACCGTATAACGATCATCCGCCGCGATGGTCATCGAAATCTGAATGTTGTTGGTCGCCGTGCCGGAGCCCGTGCCGACGACGGTGAAGGCAAGTCGATACACATAATACGCGCTGTTGGTGCCGCTCGTACCATTGCCGGGGAGAAAATCGCCCCCCACATTGGTGGTGCCTCCGGTGGCCGCCGTGCTCGCGCCGGGGGCGGTGATCCACTTGGCTGAGCTGGTGTTCGCGACGTAACCGGGATCAATGTAACTACTGCTCAATACATAGGCCGCTCCAGTGTAGGCACTGCTCGTGCTACCGGTGCCGTTTACGCGCGCATAGGAGACAGTCCAATTCGCATCCTGCGTGCCACCGGCGGCTAATGCTCCCGTCGCATCATGTCCCGTGTAGTAAAGACCGGTGATATCAGTCGCGGAACCCCCAAAAGCCAAATTCCCCAATCGCAGGCAGAGTGCGATCAGCACAGAAAAGGTGGCGCGGCTTTGGATGATACTCACGATTTATATATAGGGTATTTTACCTATATTTCAAGCAATTTGGCCTAAATTATGTTTATTACCTTATGATGTGCTTTTTACGAAACATATAGCATCAAAATATTAGCAGTTTCCCAGCAGCAAC
This sequence comes from Opitutia bacterium, assembly GCA_037128315.1. Taxonomy (GTDB): domain Bacteria; phylum Verrucomicrobiota; class Verrucomicrobiia; order Opitutales; family Opitutaceae; genus Lacunisphaera. Next base: position 14,376 of record JBAXWQ010000063.1, read on the forward strand.
AGCGGTAAGAATGAGTGCTGTGGTCTCAAAAAACCGCTGATTCATTCTGCCTGCAGCAACCCGGCCCATCAAGCATCCGGCGATCACGGCCGGCGCGAGACAAAGATTTAGCCAGAGGCTGTTGTGGTTGATGAGGCCAAGATTCACCATGAAC
>JBAXWQ010000064.1:0-14390 GCA_037128315.1 Opitutia bacterium
TTCCTGGGGGATCCCGGACTGGCGGCGGACTTTGCCGGCGGTTCGCTGCTGATCTCACGTTTGTGCCCGGTGGATTACCACCGTTTTCATTATCCGGTCGGCGGCACGCCCGGTGAGCCGCGTCTGATCAACGGTTGGCTCTATTCGGTCAGCCCGATCGCGCTCCGGCAAAATCTGGCCTATCTCTGGGAAAACAAGCGCATGGTGACCCTGGTGGAGTCGCCGGTGTTCGGTCGGGTCGCCGTCTGCGAGATCGGCGCCACGATGGTGGGCAGCATCCTGCAGACGTTTTTGCCCGGGCGGGCCGTGGCGAAAGGGGAGGAGAAGGGTTTGTTCAAGTTCGGCGGCTCGTGCGTCGTGACCCTCTTCCAGCGCGGCCGGATCCAGTTGGACGCTGACCTTGTGACACACAGTGCCGAGGGACGGGAAGTTTACGCCAAGATGGGCGATCGGCTGGGCACGGCGGTCTAGTTTTGCGATTGCCTTGCAGGGGCGGGACCCGAACTTTCTCTTCATTCCGCTTCCGCTCGGGTGATGGAATGGCAGACATGCGGGTCTTAGAAGCCCGTGCCGTAAGGCGTGCAGGTTCGAGTCCTGTCCCGAGCACCATGCTTCGCCGAGCAAAAGCGAGCGCGAAGCATGTCCTTTGTAGGCTTGGCGAAGGAGGACGTTTCATTGGCGACTGAATCGAGTGGCTACGCATGGCAGGCCATCCCTCCATGGGCCTACGGCTGGCGGGTCAGCTCATCGAGTGCCATTACAGTACGCTCCGGTAGAGTGAACAGTGGATATGGCAGGTGGCTTGACCCCGAACGGGAGCCGTCGCGATACTGGCTCCATGACTCAGGAAGCAACTCCAACCGCGACCAGCGCACCCGATCCGGGGCAGAGCACGGTCATGAAGGTGCTGCTGGCGCTGAGCTTTGCCCATCTGGTCAATGACACCCTGCAGGCGCTCCTGCCGGCGATCTATCCGTTGCTGAAGAGTGCCTATAATCTGAATTACACCCAAATCGGACTCATCACCCTGACCTACCAGGTCACGGGCTCGCTGCTGCAGCCGGTGGTGGGCTTCTACACGGACCGCCGGCCCAAGCCTTATTCGCTGCCCATCGGCATGGGCATGACGCTCCTGGGTCTGGCCGTGCTTTCGCAGGCCGCCAGTTTTCCCATGCTTTGCACGGCGGCGGCGATGGTCGGGGTGGGTTCGTCGATCTTTCACCCGGAGTCATCCCGCGTGGCGCGCATGGCCTCGGGCGGCAAGCATGGCTTCGCCCAATCGCTGTTCCAGGTCGGGGGCAACTTCGGAACCTCGCTCGGGCCGCTGCTGGCGGCGGCCATCATCATTCCGCGGGGTCAGGGCCATATCCTGTGGTTCACGCTGCTGGCCTTCGTCGGGATCATGGTGTTGTTCCGCGTGAGTGGCTGGTATCAGCGCAACCTCGGCCGCTTGGTGACCAAGCCGCGAGGAGGAAATGACCCGACTCTGGTCCGGCTCTCCCGTGGGCAAGTGGCCTTCGCCCTCGGCATTTTGGTGGTCCTCATTTTCTCGAAATATTTCTACCTGATCAGCCTGACGAACTACTATACGTTCTACCTGATCGACAAGTTCCACGTGTCGGTGCAGGAGTCCCAGGTCTATCTGTTCGTGTTCCTGTTCGCGGTCGCGGCGGGCACGATCATCGGTGGCCCCGTTGGTGATCGCATCGGGCGCAAACTGGTTATCTGGATTTCCATCCTCGGCGTCGCCCCGTTCTCCCTGGCCCTGCCGCATGTGGGTCTGGCCGGAACGGTGGTGCTCACGGTATTCATCGGTGTGATCCTCGCCTCCGCCTTCTCGGCGATCCTCGTCTATGCGCAGGAGCTGGTGACGGGCAATGTCGGCCTGATCGCCGGCTTGTTCTTCGGCCTGGCGTTTGGGGCGGCGGGGATCGGCTCGGCCTTACTCGGCCGGCTGGCCGACCACACCAGCATCGGCTTTGTGTTTCAGGTCAGCGCCTTTTTCCCGCTGCTGGGTTTGCTCACCGCTTTTCTGCCGGAAGTGGAGCTGAGACGGAAAGTCTGACGACTTTGGTTGAAAGTTGAAGGTTGAGAGTTGAAAGCCTGAGGCCCGTTGGATCAGGGCCTTCATCATTCTACTTGCGACCTTCAACTATGATTACAACCAGGGGAGGGTGGCCAGGTCCGCGTTGCCGCCACTGAGGATGATGCCTATTCGCTGATTCGCGGGGTGGGCGAGTTTACCTGCCCGGACTGCCGCATACGGCACCGCGGCGGAGGGTTCGGCAATGATATGAAGTTTTTCCCAAAGCTCCCGCATCGCGGCGACAATGCTTTCTTCGGACACCGTGACCATATCGTTCACATGGCGTCGAATGATGGAGAAGTTCTTCTCCCCGGTACAATTGGTCCGCAGGCCGTCGGCGATGGTTGCGGGGGTGGGAATAGAAATCCGTTTTCCCGCCCGAAAAGATTGGGTCACGTCGTCGGCCAGCGCGGGTTCCACGCCAATGACCCGGATCCCGGGCTGCAGGGCCTTGGCCGCAACCGCCGTGCCGCAGAGCAGGCCGCCGCCGCCGACTGGGCAGAGAATAAGGTCGAGGCCGGGTTGATCCTCAAGCAATTCGAGGGTGGCGGTGCCCTGGCCGGCCATGACGCGCAAATCGTCGAAAGGATGCACCAGGGTGGCGCCGGTGCGGGCGGCAATTTCCGCACAGGCGGCCTCGCGGGCGGTCAGGCTGGATTCGCAGTAGGTGATCAAGCCGCCAAAGCTGGTGACATTCTGCACCTTGGTTTGCGGCGCCCCCACGGGCATGACGATATGGGCGGCGATGCCGCGGAGTTGCGCGGCCCGGGCGAGGGCCGCGGCGTGGTTGCCGGAGGAATGCGTGACCACGCCATGGGCCGCCTCGGCGTCGGTCAGGGAGAAAACGGCATTGCAGGCCCCGCGTGACTTGAACGCGCCGGCGGCCTGCAGATTCTCACATTTAAAGAAAAGCTTCGCGCCGCACAGCGTATCCAGTGCCTCGCTGGTCAGGACAGGGGTGCGCTTGATGAACGGCTTGATGCGTTCGTGCGCTTCGCGGATGGCGGCGAGGTCGAGCGAAGTCATTCTACGGAAGTTTGGCCACAAAGAGGCGCAAAGAGACACTATAAAAGTGCAGGAGCAATCGAGGCCAAGTTGCGATCAATGGAAGGCTCGCGTCCTCCGTTCGACGTGCTCAGGACCCCGAGCCAGTCGTGGGGCTGCGAGCCATGGCCCGCGGGGACACTGGCCCTCCAGCGAGGGGCAGGGATGACATCTTTTCGCGTGATTCGCGGGGAAATTATCCTAGGCTGCCCCATCATGACCGTCAAAAAGCTCCTCCACACCCGCATGCGGGTTAACGATATGGAACGCTCGGTGAAATTCTATGAGCAGGCCCTGGGCCTTGCCGTGAGCCGGCGGCACACGTCCCCTCGCGGGGCGCAGCTGGTTTTTCTCGCGACGCCCAACAGCGAGGAGGAGATCGAGCTCTGCCAAATGCCGGCCGGCGCCGCCCCCGTGCAGGTGCAGCCGGACCTGATGCATCTGGCCTTTGAGGTGGAAAACCTCGCGAAATTCGCGGCGGCGCTGACAGCGAAAGGCTACGCCTTGAGTGACGGCCCGACCCAAACCGGCAGCGGATCAGTCATCGCCTTCATTGACGCCCCCGAGGGGTATGAGGTGGAGCTGATTCAGAAGGCGAAGTAACCGGGTAGGGCGGATTATCCTTATCCGCCACGGCGCGTTAGGGATAACGCGCCCTACCTCCCGAACCTTCGCTCCCAGCTGAACAGATACTGTTGGGCAAGTCCGGCCAGCGGGCCGAAATGCGTCCGACCGAAATGAGCAATCTGGGCTGGTTTCCAGCCATGGAGTCCGTAGCGGCGCTCGAGGGCTTTCAGAATCCAGGTATCAACCGGGAACGCCTCAAGCTGGCCGGCGCCAAACAGCAGGACGCAGTCAGCGACCTTTTCCCCGACTCCCGGCAGTTCCAAGAGGCGCGCCTTGGCGGCGGTGTACGGCAAATGCTCCGTCTCCTCCAGCCAGCCGGGACGCCCCGCGATGTATTGTGCGGTGGCATGGATGTATTTGGCCCGGAACCCCAGGAGGCAGGCCCGGAGGTCCTTTTCGGGGATGTGGGCGAGTTCGGCCCAGGTTGGCAGGCGGTGGGAGGGTAGGGCGCCGAGTCCCTTCGCCGCTGATCCAGCGCGGAGCGGAGTCCGCGCCCTACCAATTTCAGCCCCGTGGCGCTCGGCCAGCAGCGCGACCATCTGCTTGATCTGGACGATCTGCTTGGTCGCACTGCAGAGAAAGCCCAGCAGCGTCTCCCCGAAGGGTTGACGCAGTATTCGCAAGTCGGGAAAGGCCCGGAGGCACTGGGCCAGATGCGGATCGCTCCGCCACGGCAGGGCGTCAGCCAGGGCCGGCCAGTCGAGTTGGGAGCCGAGATATTTCGGCAAGGCGACGGTTATTAACTCGACCTGACCCGCGGGAGTCCGCCATTCCAGCCGGCTCTCTTGCAGGCGCAATTGGACGAAGCAACTGGCCCACCGGCCGGTCCAGATGCCAGATTGATTAGTCCCCGGCCCTACTTCGCCAAGGCTTCGAAGGGCAGATGGTTTCTCTTCGCGAAACCATCTGAAGCTTTGGCCGCCATCCAGTGTCTCCGCAAGGGTGGTGGGAGAGGGCGACCATCCCGCCAGGGGCTGCCATTCAGACCAGTCCGGAGTGCTCATGTCCTACTCGGACGACGGCTTTTCCCAGAGGTAGCTTTTTTCCGTGGCCAGCAAGCGTCCGTCCGTGGCCAGCAAATCGAGTTTCCACGCCACCGGATTGGCCTTGAAATTGGGCCAGTCGCTGCCGGTCAGACCGAGGTTGATAATGGTGTCACCGGATTTCAGGTCGGCCGCAAAGGTGAAGCTTTTGGTTTTTGGTCCGGTGGGCACGATAAGCTGCACCTTGATGGTTACAGGGACGGTCCCGCCGGGATTGGCCGTGCGGACCAGAAAATAATAGCCGCCGCGTTGGGCGGGCTGGGTGCGCAGCATCACTTCACCATGAGTGTTTTCCTGGCCGTTGAAATATTCGGAAATACGCTTGAAGGAGTCGGCCTCGCGCCAACCGGTGAAGACATGGACGATGGTGACATCCGTCTCTTTCGCTCCGGCACCCGCGGGCAGGGCGGTGGCCGTCGTCACGGCAATAAGGAAGAGCAGGTTTCGGAGAGTCACGCGAGGAAGGTGCGGTCAGGGGCCCTGCAGGTAAATCTTTTTGTACTGGTACATGCCGAGCGCCGCTGGTTCCCAGCCTCGGACCGCGGGATCGATCAGGTAGTTCCGTGCACCGAAGACCAGGGGAATGACCGGGGCCTCCTCCAGGAGCAGGGCCTCGGCCTGCTGGAAAAGCTCGTAGCGCTCGGTGGGATCAATGGTTTGTCCCGCGGCTGTGATGAGCTGGTCGTAAGCCGGGTTGCCCCAGCCGGTCCAGTTGTTGCCGCCGCCGGAGACAAAGAGGTCCAGGAAGGTGACCGGGTCGGCAAAGTCGGCCACCCAGCCGTTTGACCCGATCGTAAAGTTCAAGGTGGTCTGGTTTTGGATCGAGACCTTCTGCTCCAGCTGCGCGATGCTTATCCGCACCCCCAGTTCCTGCTGCCACATGGCCTGGACGGCCTCGACCATCTTGGGCTGGATTTCGTCGTTGCGAACCTGCAGCTCGAGGACGGGCAGGCCCTGGCCACCGGGATGGCCGGCCTCGGCGAGCAAGCGGCGGGCTTCGGCCAGGTTCCGGGCCACGCGGGCGCGGGAGTCGTAGCCGGCGGTTTGCGGCGGCACAAAATGCTCGGCCGGGGCCCGCGAGCCATGGAGCAGGTTGCGCGAGATCGATTCGCGGTCGATGGCGAGGGCCAGGGCGCGACGGATCCTGGGGTTGTCGAAGGGCGGCTTGGTGACATTGAAGCGCAGAAAAAGAATCTGGAGAAAGAGATCGGTGCGCAGCCGGGCGGAGTCCTGCTGGCGGTAGGCGGGAATCTTGGAAAGGGGCAGGCTGTTGGTGAGGTGGAGCTGACCGGCGCGGAAGTTGCGCTCTTCCACATCGGGATTCTCAATCGGGTAAAAGACCATGCCATTCAGCCGGACCGCAGGGGCATCCCAGTACCGCGGATTTTTGGCCACGACGATACGGGAGCCGGGCGTCCATTCCTGCAACAGGAAGGGACCGTTGCCGACAAGATTGCCGGGGCGGGTCCAGGCGCTGGCGCGTTCCGTCAGTGGTCCGAACTTCATCACGACGCGAGGATTGATGGGGTGCCATGCGGCGTTCGCGGTCAAAACGGGCAGATAGGCGGTCGGGCGCTCCAGGGTGATGATGATGGTACGTGCATCCGGGGTTGCCAGACCGAGGGCGCCGGGGTCGGTGATCTTTCCATTATTGAAGCTTTCCGCGTTCTTGATGGGGAAGAGCAGATAGGCGTAGGCGGAGGCGAAACTCGGGGTGAGGTTGCGCCGCCATGATTGCACGAAGTCGTCGGCGGTGAGCGGCTCGCCATTGGACCATTGCAACCCCGGGCGGAGGTGGAAGGTCCAGGTGAGCCCATTCGCCGCCACCTCCCAGCGTTCGGCGGCTCCCGGCGCCGGCTTGGAGGTCTGCTCGTCAATGACGCAGAGTCCCTCGAAGAGGGCCGCCTCCAGGCGCTGGTCGGAGTAGGCGTCAAGCACATGGGGGTCGAGGCTGCTGGGCTCCGCCCCGTTGCCCAGGTGCAGGATCTGCTCCCGGTTGCCCCTTTGGACGACGGTTTCGCGACGGGTGCAGGAGCTCAACAGGGCCAGAAGCATCAGACTGCAGGCGAACAATAGACCGAGACGGCGTGGCATGGATCAACTAAAGGGGGAATCCTGCGGCCGGCAAGTAGCGGCCGATAAATTTATTGGTCGAAGTCCTAATATTCCCCCCAATCATCCGTCATCAGGAGCAAGGTAACGTGAACAACGAACCGGAACAAATCCATGACAGTGCCGATGCCAGCTCCTTCGTGCCGGCGGCGGTGGCGCGCCATCAGGCGCCCCTGCTCCGCTATGCCACCCGTCTCCTCGGCGGCGATGCCGACCGGGCCCAGGATGTCGTCCAGGACACCTTCATGCGGCTCATGGCGCAGCCCCCAGCGGCGGTGGACGGTCATGTGGCGGAGTGGCTTTTCACCGTCTGCCGCAATCGCACCCACGATGTGTTGCGCAAGGAGGGTCGCATGAAGCGCTTTGCCGAGGGACAAGTGGAGCGCCTGACCGCATCCGATCCGCTGCCCGGCCAGACCCTGGAGCGAGCCGAGCAGCATGAGGCCGTGCTGCGGTTGATCGGCCAGCTGCCGCCCAACCAGCAGGAGGTGGTGCGGTTGAAGTTCCAGAACGGGTTCAGCTACCAGGAAATCAGCCGGATCACGGAATTGTCCGTCACCAACGTGGGTTTCATCCTGCACACCGCCATCAAGAACCTGCGCCAGCAGATGGCGGCCCAAGCCGGGTGAGGGCCGGCCGCAACCGAGGACAAAACCATGAAGCAAAATCCAATCTCCCCCGACGACCCGCGCCTGACCGCCTATGCCCTGAATGAAATGACCCCGGAGGATCGGGCGGCATTTGCCAGCGCTCTCGCGCAGGACGCCGCCGCCCAAGAGGCCGTGGAGCAGATCCGCCTGACGGGTGCCATGCTGACTGATGCGCTGCAGCATGAGTCGGCCCAGCCTGAGGTCGCGACAGCGCAATCTACATCGTCCCGTGCCCCGGCCGCCAAGATCATCCGGTTTCCGTACGGGATGGTCTCGAGCCTGGCGGCGGCGTGTTTCGCCGTCGCTTTCATCTATTGGCAGCGCAATCAGCTGCCGTTGACCCAGAGCGCAGCCAACGAGGCCCCCCTCGGCGCGGCGGTGGCAGCCAAGGATGCGAAGAAAGACAAAGCAACTGCAGGCAAGGAAGCAGAGGTGGCCATCAGTTTTGCGGTGGCACCAAGTCCCGAGGTAGCCGCACCTTCGCAACCGAATTATCCGGCTCCAGTCGCGATGGCGCCTCCTCCTCCAGTCGAAGTCACCGCCCAGCTGGACCGTATGCGCGTCGCGGAGTACCGCGTCGCCAGCGAGACCGCGAAGGTCGCCGGTGGAGCGACGGGCAAGGTCCGGGCCGAGCAAATTCAAAATTCCATGGCGGAAAAAACGATTTTCGCCAATCAGCCCACGGTTGCGGCCGGCCAGCTCGGCACCGAAGCCTACGCTTACCAGCGCGACAACGGATTCATGGCGGTGAGCCAGAATCCGCTGTCCACATTCGCCGTGGACGTCGATACCGCCTCGTACGCGAACGTCCGGCGGATTCTACGGCAGGGTCAACGTCCGCCGGCCGACGCCGTGCGCATCGAGGAGATGGTGAATTACTTCCCTTATGGCTACGGCGGGCCGGATTCCGCCAGCCCGATTGCAGCCAATCTCGAGGTGGCCAGCGCCCCGTGGGCGCCGGAGCACCGGCTGGTGCGGATCGGACTCAGGGGCCAGGATATGCATGAGGGTGCCCGCCCGGCAGCCAACCTGGTTTTCCTGCTGGATGTGTCTGGTTCGATGAACCAGCCCAACAAGCTGCCGCTTTTGCAGCAGTCCTTGCGACTGCTGGTGGAAAAGCTCCGGGCCGAAGACCGGGTGGCTATTGCGGTTTATGCGGGGGCGTCGGGTCTGGCTCTCCCCTCAACCAGCGCGGCCCAAAAAGCCGATATCCTTGAAGCGATCGACCGTCTGCAGGCCGAGGGCTCGACCAACGGGGCCCTGGGCATCCAGCTGGCCTACGACATCGCCCGGGCAAATTTCATCCGCGGGGGCATCAACCGTGTCATTCTGGCCACCGATGGGGACTTCAATGTTGGCACGACCAGCGAGGGCGAGCTCGTCCGCCTGATCGAGGATAAGGCCAAGAGCGGCGTGTATCTGACGGTGCTCGGCTTCGGGATGGGCAACCTCAAGGACAGCACGCTCGAGCAGCTGGCCGACAAGGGTAATGGCAACTACGCCTACATCGATTCGCTGGCTGAGGCGCGGAAGGTGTTGGTGGAACAGGCGGGCAGCACGCTCCAGACGATCGCGAAGGATGTGAAGGTCCAGGTGGAGTTTAACCCGCTCGAGGTGCAGGCTTATCGGCTGATCGGCTATGAGAACCGCGTACTGGCCAAGGAGGACTTCAACAACGACCAGGTGGATGCCGGCGAGATCGGGTCGGGTCACACGGTGACGGCGCTCTACGAAATCGTGCCGACCGGGGCGGAGCGACCGGACACCGGCGGGGTGGATGCGCTGAAATACCAGCGGCCCGCCGGGCCGGTGCTGCTCAATCACGAGGAGATGCTGACCGTCAAGATTCGCTATAAGGAGCCGGCGGGTGAGGTGAGCCGCAAGTTGGAGTTCCCGCTGCGCGACACCGGCCGGGCCTATGCCGCCGCCAGTCTGGATTTCAGGTTTGCCGCGGCGGTGGCTGCCTTCGGCATGGTGCTGCGCGATTCCCCGCACAAGGGCACGAGCACCCTGAGTTTGGTGGAGGCCTGGGGGCGCGACAGTATCGGCAATGATGCCGCTGGTTACCGGAATGAGTTCCTCGAGCTGGTGGGCCGGGCGCAAGTTCTGGTGCACTAGAGCCGGCCGGGTGTTCCCGGGCTGCGCCGCCGCCCGGATAGCGGCTTGCCAGCACTTCAGCCTGGCCTCTAGCTGCAGGGCATTATGGCAATTTTTGGCTCATTCTCCACGGTGCGGGCCCAATTGGGCGGCTCGACCCAGTTTGGCACCGCGCTGGCTTACGTGGCGGAGATGCTGGATGCGAAAACCGCGGCGCATCGCCGCATTGCCCAGCTGGCGAGCGGGGCCTCGGAACGCGTTGAGCTCGCCGGCGGAGTTTTCGCCATTGAGCAGGTTTACCCGACCAAACTGCGCCCGGAGGGGTTTTTCGAATCCCACCGCAAATACATCGACGTGCAAGTCATCGTGGCTGGTGAAGAGGTGATGGAAGTGGAGGACATTGCCCGCCTGATCGTGACCGACGCCTACAACCCGGAGCGAGATTTCCTGAAGTATGCTGATACAGCGACGGCATCGCGGCTGCGCCTGCGGGCCGGGGACATGGCCATCTTCTTTCCGGTGGATGGACATATGCCAGGCTTGCAATCCGCCGGTGAGGAGCTCGTGCGCAAGACCGTCGTCAAGGTTCCGGTGGGGTAGGGCGGCCATTCCGCTGACCGCCGCCAACCGGCGCGGAGCGGAGTCCGCGCCCTACCGCGCCAAACGTTACATGAACTACCGCCACCATTATCACGCCGGAAATTATGCGGACGTGTTCAAGCACGTCCTCCTGCTGCAGCTGGTCCGCGCCATGCAGCGCAAGGAGAAGGGATTCCTTTACCTCGATACCCATGCCGGGCGGGGTGGATATGACCTGTCGGTAACCTCCATATTGCCCGACGGGGGATCGCGGGAACCCGAATACCCGGCCGGCATTGGCCGGCTGTGGGGGCAGGCCAGCATGTCCCCGGTACTGGCCGACTATGTTGCCCTGGTGCGGCGATTCAATGATCGGCAGGGCGCCACCGAGGCCGAGCTGAAATTCTACCCGGGATCGCCGTGGATCGCCAAGCTGCTACTGCGGCCCCAGGACCGGATGGCCCTGTTTGAGCTTCGCCCCGATGATGCCGAGGCCCTGGACTTCGCCTTTGCCCGGGAGTCGCGGGTGACGGTGCAGGAATTGGATGGCTACACCGGCTTGAAGGCCATGCTGCCGCCGCCGGAAAAGCGGGCCTTGATCCTGATCGACCCGCCTTTTGAAAGCAAAGCGGAGTTCACCGGCATATTGCGCGGCCTGGGTGATGCCCTGCGGCGTCTGCCCGGGGCGGTGATCGCGGTGTGGTATCCGATCACGGCGCGGGCGCGAACGGATGAATTTCATTACGCCGTCCGGGAATTTGCGACCCCCGCCTTGGTCGCCGAACTGGCCATTGCCGGCGAGGACTCCGAACTGCGGATGAAAGGCTGCGGTCTGCTGGTGCTGAATCCGCCCTGGCAGGTTGATCAGGAGGTCAGGGAAGCCCTGCCGGCCTTGCAGCGGTTCCTTCAGGTTGATTCCGGCGGATCGGCCCGCTGCCTCTGGCTGGTACCCGACAAGTGAGGCGTGGCCTGCCGCTCAGGCCTTTGCCGGGCGCCGGGTGATCCGGGCCGAGGTGAAGGGCAGAGGGTCCAAGGCGATGCGCGGATTGGGCAGCAGGGGGGCCTTGAATACGGGCTGATTCCAGAGAATATCGCGGCTAATCACCGGCCGCCCGGTAGCCGACGCGGCCGCGGGAAGGGCGGTCAGGCGTTTGCCGGGGTTTTGCGGGAAGTAAGTCATGGTGTTTGCGGTTACGGGCTTGGTCAGAGCCGTCTAGGTCAGAACCCGGAAGGCGCCGGATTGTTCCAGAATAATCTACAAAACTTGCGCACCCGTTCTTTCCGGGCCAGTTTTCAGCCATGAAACCCATGACTGATGCGGACACGACGGTGGCGGAACTGCGCAAACGGGTGCTGGCCTTCGTGCATGAACGGGACTGGGAGCAGTTTCATTCACCCAAGAACCTGAGCATGGCCCTCGCCGCCGAGTCGGGGGAGCTGATGGAGCATTTTCTGTGGAGCGAATCGCAGGCTTCGCTGGCCGTCGTGCGCGACCCGAAAAAGCGCCGGGCCATTGAGGATGAGATCGCGGATGTGGTGATCTACTCGCTGGAATTCGCGAACATTTGCGGCATCGACCTGGCGGCGGCGATAGAGACCAAGATGGCGGCCAATGCGAAGAAGTATCCGGTCGAAAAGGCCCGGGGCCGGGCGGACAAATACACGGATCTCTGAGCAGCCAGTTGGGCGGCCCTCGTCAAAAATCGCACTGACTTCAGGCTTTGCCGCCAAAAGTCACGAAATCATCGAGTTCAAGCCAGTCGAACCAAGTGCCGATATCGTCGCGGTGTGGGGCGTTCTTCTGGTGGATCTTGTTGAAGAAATCACGGCCCTCAACGCCGCCGGGGGAGCGGCCCTCGAACCAGGTGGACCAGGCGGCGATCTCGCTGGCCGAGCGGGCGGGTTTCGCGTGGGCCAGCACGTAGGCCAGCAGGGCCCCATCACCCTGGCCGGCTTTGACTTCCTTCATGAACGCCGCGGGCTTGATGCCGGTGAAGGCCCAGAAATGATGATCAACCGGGCAATCATAATGAAAATCGCCATTGGTGCCGGCGACCGTCGCCCGGGCTTTGTCGATCAGGCGGGGAAGATGCACGAAGCCGCCGAGTCGGGTGCGCGGGCTGCGGGGTGGGTATTGAGTGAGATCGGGCGCACTGAACGTGAACCCGCGTTTGGGGGCAGACGGGTTGGAATAGGCGGATTTGATGGAACGAGCCATGATGGTGGTTGGTTTATGGTTGAGGAATACGGGGGCTGCTATGGCAGGCACAGCCGGGTCGGCAGGCGGCCGCGGGAACCGGGGTGGGGGCGGCACGCCTTTCACTGGCCCCCATCAGGCCAAAGCCTCCGGTGATGACTCGCTTGACGGGTTCACCGGTTTCAGGATGCCGCGTGAGTGGGGCTTCCTTCATGCTCTGCACCACCTCGAACCGCCGCGGAATCTGCCCATCCTGCCCGGGGATGGTCTCGTAGATATAGGTGGCCATGCAGGCACAACGGGGAATGCAGATTTGGGCTTTTAGCAAGGCGCGATCTAGGCTGATGTGGCTGCGCCGATGAGAACTTCCGCGACCCTCGAACGCTACTACGTGCTCCCCTGCTGCATGCTGCTCCTCAACCTGTGCAACGAGATCATTGCCTACAAGGCGCGGCTGATCGATGACGCCATGCTCCGCACGCTTTTTATCATGGGCATGGTTCTTTTCGGTTCATCCCTCGTGGCCTTTGCGGTCGCCCCGGGGGTGATCTGGATCGTGCAGTCCTTGCGCCGGACCAGTCGCACGGGGGCCGGGAGCATGGGGGAGGCCGTATTTCTGATCGGCTTGGGCGTGCTGATCTTTTGGGTCTATTACCGCAACTACCTCCTCGGCACCCAAGCGATATTGCCGCCGGCCTGGCGGAATCACCTGCACTAAAGCCAGCCTGAGCGGATGTCCGCTGGCTTGCGTCCCTGGACACAGAGGATGTGCAAAGCCGGCATCGTGACGCTTCGCCAGTCGCAGGCCCGCCTCGGCGATGCTCATCGCGGCGTCATCCACAACGCATGCGAGCTGGCTGCTGGGCATATTATCTTTCCGCCAGACTAGAAAATTCCCGATGTCCTGTCCGGCCGCCGCGCGCTGCCGGCCTGGTCAATGCGGGGGGGCTGGATTTTTTTGGGCAGCATGGCTTGCGGGGGGAATGGGTTGCTGTGCCGCAGGCGACCAACGCACCCATCCCTCCTCCGATTGCCCCATGGGCAAAACACCAAAGACAACTCCGGCCCGACTAGTCTGGAACTGCGCGTAAAGATATCCGTCCGACCCTTTGAACAGTCTTACGACTGTTGAGCCCGCCATGGCCATCAGGCCTTGTCCATGGGCGAGTGAAGCATTGCGGCTCGGCAGAATGAGCGCTCCGGTCGCGGCATCCGCTTCAACAACCACAGATTTACGGGCCAGTGTCTTCGAGCCGTTCCAGATCGTCACCTCAAGCGTGTGAAAATCACGCTGCAAGATCTCCACGGTGATGCCGCGCTCTGACAGATCCTCTCGCGTGACAAAGAGATCCTGCAAGATGGGAGAGCCAACGTCGTTCCTCACTCCTCGATTCCGGCCGCCATTCGTGTAGAGGCCGGAGATGTCGAGCGAAGGGTTTGGGGACTGTTCAATCGCCTTGGACCAATCGACCGGCAACGACTTGTAGCGCGAAGTATTCATGCAGCCGGTCGAAAGTGCCAGTAGCGCAACCAAACTCGCCAGGCATTTGATCTCGCATTTCATGGATAAGAAGTCGGCAGCATTGAGAGACGCCCTGTCGGGTGGGAAATGGCACCCCGGGCCTGCGGAGACAGCCTCAATCACTCATGGAACATTGGCAAGGATACTGGCGGGCGTTGCTGGCAGCGGGTAATTTCTACTGAAACCGGATTTGCAATTGTTACCAAGCAGCCTGGATCTCCCCCGGCTTGCGGCCTGCCTCGCGCAGGGTGCGCAGGGCGAGGGCGTCGTGCCGCTTGGCCAGGCGGACACCCTGGTCGTCGGTTACCAAAGGACAGTGGTAAAATGCCGGTGGGCAAAGCCCGAGTGCCTGGTAAAGCAGCAGCTGCCGGAACGTGGACATGATGAGGTCGGCGCCGCGGACCACCTCGGTGATGCCCATGGCGGCATCATC
>JBAXWQ010000065.1:0-14341 GCA_037128315.1 Opitutia bacterium
TTTATCTCCGCGGTCGCGCGGGCGAACGTTTCGCGGTGCGCAACTCCGGCGTCGATGCGGTGGTGGAGGGGGTCGGTGACCATGCGTGCGAATACATGACGGGAGGGCGGGTCGTGGTCCTCGGTCTCACGGGTCGGAATTTTGCGGCCGGCATGTCGGGCGGCACCGCCTATGTGTTCGACGAGGCGGGCGACTTCGCCTCGCGCGCCAACGTCCAGATGGTGGGGCTGGAAAAACTCGAAACGAAAGCTGAGATCGCCGCTCTTCGCCTGCTCATTGAGCAGCATTTTAATTACACAAAGAGTCCGCGCGCGCAGGAAATTTTGAGCAACTGGGCTGCCGCGGTGCCGAAATTCGTCAAGGTGCTGCCTAAAGATTACAAGCGCATGCTGGCCTGCATTGATAAGGCTCAGGCGCAGGGCTTAACCGGCGACGAAGCCATCATGGCCGCCTTTGAGGAAAATGCTCGCGACACCTCGCGGGTCGGCGGCAACTAAGCGGCTCCGGCCTAAAACTCTCACCCACCCTTAGACCTTTCCGCCATGGGCAAACCTACCGGCTTCATCGAATACCTCCGCGAGATTCCCGTCGACCGCGCGCCGCTGGAGCGCGTCCACGACTACAAGGAATTCCACCATCACATGGAGGAGAAGAAGCTCCGCAACCAGGGCGCCCGCTGCATGAACTGCGGCGTGCCGTTCTGCCATACGGGGAAACTCATCAGCGGCATGGCGTCGGGTTGCCCGATCAACAACCTGATCCCGGAGTGGAACGATCTCGTCTACAAGGGGCAGTGGAAGGAGGCCCTCGACCGCCTGCACAAGACGAACAACTTCCCGGAGTTCACCGGTCGCGTCTGCCCGGCCCCGTGCGAGGGCTCCTGCGTCCTCGGCATCAACGAGCCGCCGGTCACGATCAAGAACATCGAGGCCGCCATCACCGACCACGGCTGGGACGAGGGCTGGGTCATCCCGACCGCGCCGGCCGTCCGCACCGGCAAGAAGGTCGCCGTTATCGGCTCCGGTCCCGCCGGCCTCTCCGCCGCCGCGCAGCTCAATCTCGCCGGCCACACCGTCACCGTCTTTGAGCGCGCCGACCGCCCGGGCGGCCTGCTGATGTACGGTATCCCGAACATGAAGCTCGACAAGCAGGAGGTCGTCCTCCGCCGCATCAAGCACATGGAGGCCGAGGGCATCAAATTCATCTGCAACGCCCATGTCGGCGAAAACGTCGAGCCGCAGATATTCCTGCACGAGTACGACGCGACCGTCATCTGCACCGGCGCCACGCTTCCCCGCGATCTTCCCATCGAGGGCCGCGCGCTCAAAGGCGTTCACTTCGCCATGGAGTTTCTCACGGCCAACACGAAGGCCGTCCTCACCAATGAGCAGGCGCCCATCAATGCCGGGGGCAAGGACGTCATTGTCATCGGCGGCGGCGACACCGGCACGGACTGCGTCGGCACCTCGATGCGCCACGGCTGCAAGAGCATCACCCAGATCGAGATTCTCCCGAAGCCGCCGCTGGAGCGCACCGCGGACAACCCGTGGCCCGAGTGGCCCAAGACCTACAAGATGGACTACGGCCAGGAGGAGGCCGCCGCCAAGTTCGGCGCCGATCCCCGCATCTATCTGACGACGGTGAAGAAGTTCATCGGCGACGCGGCCGGCCAGCTCAAGGAACTCGTGACGGTCGAGATCAAGTGGGAGAAGAACGACAAGGGCCAGTTCATCCCCAAGGAGCTGCCGGGCACGGAGAAAACCCGCCCCGCGCAGCTCGTGCTGCTCGCCATGGGTTTCCTCGGACCCGAACAGGCCCTCCTCAAGGAAATCAACGTGGAGGTGGACGCACGCTCCAACATCAAGGCCGAGCACGAAAAATTCACGACGAGCCTCAAGGGCGTCTTCGCCGCCGGCGACTGCCGCCGCGGCCAGAGTCTGGTCGTCTGGGCCATCAACGAGGGCCGTGGAGCTGCTCGCGAGTGCGACCGCTATCTGATGGGTTCGACGGACCTGCCGTAGGCTCGCAACGGGTAGGGCGCGTTATCCATAACGCGCCGCTACGATTCAGGCGCTCCTTCGGGTACGCTGTTTCTATTGCCGGTGCAGGGCTCGCGTCCTCGCGGGCTGTGTCTTGCAGGCTACTTCCCGGCGGCGATCGCCTGGCCGACCTCGCGGGACTTGGCCCCGGTGGCCAGCATGGCCCGGACGAGCAGGTCGAATGACACGTTTGATTCGCCTGCCTCGAGCTTGGCCACCCGCGACTGGCTGGACCCCAGCCGGCGCGCCAGTTCGGACTGCGAGAAACCCAGTCGCGCCCGGCGGCCACGCACCGCCCCGGCGAGCGCTAGCCGCATGTTGACCAAGGTCGTTTCTTCCGGGTTCAGGTTGAGGAATTCCGCAGTGGAACCGACACGGAATCCGGTTTTCTCCAGGCGTGATTTCTTGGCAGCTTTCATGAGGCTATTCGTTTAGCGGATGGAGAGATAAAGCTTGAGGCGCTGCTGGCAGGTGCGGATGACGGCCAGTGGGGTTTGTTGGGTCTGTTTCTGGAAAACCTCCAGAAGCACAATGGCCTCAGATGAGGTGTGATAAATTATTCGCCAGTTTTTCGTTTTGTCAGGAACGCGGAGTTCGTGGCAGCGCGTCCCGAGGGCGGGCATAGGCCGGGAGTGGGGCAGGCCGAGAGGCTCACCTCGTTGCAAACGACGGAGGAGCACCCCGGCCTCGACTCGCGCCAGCTCGGTGAAAGGCGGTGTCTTGATCTCGCCGTGCAGCCAGACCAAGGGTTTCTCTTTGCGACCATGAGTCATCGGTATGTCAGATATGACATATGTCAATAGTGATGACTTGGGTGCCCATTCATGACGAAGCATTCTGCGACATGGCAGTCAGGACAAAAACGGTGTCGTTAAGGGGTGGGTTTTGAGTCTTCTTCACTGTATCATGATCCTTTATTCAGCGATTGAATCCAATCTTGCGGCCGTGATCTGGGCCGGTGGGGCTCAGAAGCTGGCGCAGCGCTTCAAACAGATTCGTGATGGCCTCATCGTGGCCCTCCAGCTTGCGCTCCAACTCGGCAAGTTTGGCCGCGAGTTCATGGTGGGTGGAGAGCAGGGCGCGCAAGGCCACGAAAGCGCGGATGATGACGATGGAAACCCGCACGGCACGCTCGCTGCGAAGGACACTCGCCAGCATGGCAACTCCCTGTTCCGTGAACACTCTGGCTGGCGTGCGGCGTCCACCGTAGCCTGAACTTGATGTTCCAGGTTGGAACATCAAGTTTCCAAATTCCTCTCTTGTAAGGATAAAAGAGAAATCATCGGGAAAGCGTTCCAGGTTGCGACGGACCGCCTTGTTCAGGTCTCTAGTGCCAACCCCGTAGAACCGGGCTAGATCGGCATCAAGCATGACTCGCTTCCCGCGCACGACATGGATGCGCTGCTGAATTTCAGGGACCGGAATGAGGGGCGAAGCAGGCTTGGCCATAAAGGGCAGGCGAATGGCTGGCCCAAACCAAGTTCCTGTGCGGCAAGCCTCGCGTGAGGCCGGGGCGGGCAACAAGCCGAAAATATACAGCGGCCGGCGGAGGCTCGCGTGTGTCTGCCTGCTGCCGCCCTTCGTGATCTTCGTGTCCTTCGTGGTTAATAAACCAGCAGCCTAATTCTCGGCATTGTCCATCGGAGGCGGGGTGGGCTTTCTCGGACGCACCCGGCCTTCGCGGCGCGGGTCGATTTCCTCGAGTTCCGGTTCGGGGATGCACGTGAAGGAAATCCGCATCGGGGCCGACTCCTGCACGCCGTGGGCGGCGCCGAAATAGACCGAGCCGTGGCCGAAGGTCTGGTTGAGCGTGTCCACGGCGTGGTGCAGGCGCTCGCGGGCGTCGTCCCGCTCGTGGTGGAAAAGATCGGGCGTGTGGCCGGTCATCGCCAGCAGCCGCGTGAGCACGATCCCGACGCGGAAGGGGGCCTTGCGCCGCAGGCCGGCGGGGCGCCGCGCCCAGAGTTGGTTGAGGGCGGTGGTGAACTGCAGCGTGTCCTGGGTCTCGTTGAAGCGCAGTTCGCCGCTCCAATGCTGCTCGTCGTAATAGTCCAGCGACAGCACGAGGGCCCCGGCGTAGTGCCCGATGTGCCGGAGGCGCATGGCGGCCTTTTGCACGAGGCGGTGCAGGACGGCGTGGGACTGCGGGACGGTCCGCAGGTACGGCGGCAGGACGTGCGAGTGGCCGATGGTCTGGTTTTTCTCGACGGGGAGGGGAATGGCCGCACCCCGCAGCCGGGCGTGCATGCGCTCGCCCTCGATGCCACCCCAGACGCCGCGCAACAGGGCCTTGGGCGCGACGTAGAATTTCTCCACGGAGTCGATACCGTGGGCCAGCAGGCGGGCCTCCATCCGCTCGCCGACGCCGAGGAAGTCGCGCAGCTTGAGCCCGAGGAGCTTTTGCGGCAGATCGGCGTCGTCCAGCACGACGAGGCCGTCGGGTTTCTGCAGGTCGGTGGCCATCTTCGCCAGCATCCAGTTCGGCGCGATGCCGATGGAACTGGTCAGGCACGGACCGATCTCGCGGGCGATGCGGGCCTTGATCTGCCGGGCCACGGCCAGGGCCTTGTCGCGCGGAGCGAAGGTGGCGGTGAGGTCGCACTCCACCTCGTCGATGGAGCGGACCTCGGTGATGTGGATGCACTCCTCGATGATCCCGCGCAGCCGGCGGGAGTAGTCGATGTAGACGGCCGGCCGCTGCTGGACCAGCTGGATGTCGGGGCAGAGGCGGCGGGCGTCGGCGATGCCGGTGCCGACGCGTACGCCCCGGGCCTTGGCCGAGTAGCTGGCCGCGATGCAGCAGGTGGTGTCGGCCAGCACGGGCACGATGCCGAGGGGCTTGCCGCGCAGTTCCGGCCGCTCCTGCTGCTCGCACGAGGCGAAGAAGGAGTTGAAGTCGACGGCGAGGCAACGGAGGGGCATGCCGCGACGTTCCGCCCGCATCGGGGATCGGTCAAAAATTGAAAACCCGGCTTTGCGCTTCTTGCGGCCGGCAAGCGGTTTGCCGGGGAATAATTTTCCCGCCGAAAAACTTGACTCTCGCGGCCGGCAAAATGGGGCAGGTTTCCGGGCGACAGCGCGAATCCGGCGCCGGCGCAACTGTCCGCGGGGCGGCGCTTCGCCTAGCCCTTCCCGCCCGGCATGAGCCGTTTCGCCTTTTCCAGGGCGTCGCCGGTCGAGTCGGCATACATCTTCACGACCTTCTGCGGATCGGTGCGAACGAAGTAGACGTTGCCGTTCGCGCTCTTCACCTCGAGGTCGACGTGGGGGAGCGTGATGGTCTCGGGGATCTTGAATATCTCCGACAGGAGCAAGGCCCCGGCGGCGTCGCGGATCTTCGGGTCGGCGTTGTCGTAGATGTAGTCGTAGATCTTGACAATAAACTCGCCGAACAACGTCTCGACGTCCTTGGCGCTGAGGTCCAGCTCGACGAACGTCTTCGCGGCCTCCTCGCTCGGGGCCATGACCTTCTGCGGCCCGATGTTGGTGTCGACGGAATAGAGGAACTGCTTGCCGACGGGCTTGAGCAGGGTGACGGCACCGGCCTTGACCTTTACGGTCTCCTCCGGCGGCTCGCCGCGGGGCGAGAGACTCTGCTCCATGACGAAGTTCTTCTCGTCGCGCGGCTCGACCGGGACGTCGAACTCCGAGAGCACCGTCCAGGAGTTGACCACGTGGAAGGTTCCTTTCTTAGTGGCCGGGTTCCAGGTGAAGCCGTTGATGACGACCTGGTGGCCGACCTTCGAGTTGCCGTCCCAGGGGTGGTTGGCGAGAAAGTCGGCGGGCAGCGACAGCCAGATGTTCTGGGGCAGGGCGGAGAGGACCGGGCGGCCCTTGCGGAGTTCCTGGCGCGCCCACTCGAAGGGCGGGATCGTGCCGTTCGGGAAATGCAGGATGGGGCTCGGCTTCTGGTTCACGAAGAGCAGAAGCATCCCGACGTAATACGTGTGGCTCAGGTAGGGCTCGTCGTGGGGGCAGTTGTTGATCGTCCGGTAGATCTCGCCGTCCTGGATCGGGTAGCCGGCGATGTCGAGGTAGTGGACGCGGCCGTAGAACATGCAGGTGCCGCCGATCTGGTCGCGCAGCTTGGCCGGCGGGCGGAGCTGGACGGTCTCGACGCCGTCGATGGTCTCCTGCTTGACGATGGTCTTGGTCAGCTCGGTCTTGGCGATGACGACGGTGGATTTGCCGTGGGCCAGCGGGTGGGCCGCGGCAAAGGCCGTCAACCACTCGTTCTCGGCCTCGCTGAGCTGCGCGGTGGGGAACATGCCCTTGCGGCCGTTCTCGTAGAGCACGGCGACGTAGCCCTTCTCGGCGCGGGCGGAGGCGAGGCCGTCGAACTTGGGGTTGGCCCGCGCAGTGGCGGCGGTCTTGGCGGCCTCCTGCGCTTTTTCCGCGGCCGTGGCGGCTGCTTGCGCCTTCGCGGCATCCGCGGCTGCGGTCAGCGCCGCCTGGCGCTTGGCCGCGGCGGCCTGCTGTTCCTTGGCGGACGGGCCGCACCCCGGGAGGAGGAGCGCCGCGGCGAGGGCCAGCGGCAGCACGAAAAGAAGACGACGTTGCATGGTGTGATCCCACCTGGCCCGGCGAGGGCGTCAGCAAGGGGGCGGATGGGCGGGAGGGCAATAGCGCATTAGCGGCAGACCGCATGCCGGAGACCTGAAAGCTGGGCCTGAAACCGGAAGAACGACTGATCGGGAACTCCGCGGTTGCCCCCATTTGACGGATGCGGTCTGGGTCGCAAGCAAAGATCCAACCCTGATCATGGGGAGCAACGCCGGGGCAACTCCACGCGGTACGACGAGGCATTCAAGCATGAGGCAGCGCGCCTGGGTAGGAGCAAGGGCAGGGCTGCGGCAGTCCTGACAACGGCGCTACGGCGCTAGCTCAGACCATGGGTGGCCACGGAAAGAAAAGCGGACAGGGCCGGGCTCAGGGTGTCCGCCGCGCGCCAGCCGATGACCAGGCGGCTCTCCGGGGCCGAGCCTTCCAGCGGGCGGAAGGCAACCTCGGGCGGCAGCTGGCGTGCTTCCGAGGGGCACATGAACGTGGCGCCGAGCCCGGCGCGCACCAGGCCGATGGCATTGGCCCGCGGCCACACCTCCTCGGCGATCCGGGGCGTCACGCGCGCGCGCGCAAAAGCCGCCAGGATGCGATCATAGAATCCCGGATTGTGGGAACGCGGAAACAGCACGAAGGGTGTGTGGGCCAGTTCCCGCAGCCGCAGGGCCGGCCGGCGGGCGAGGGGATGGTCGGCGGGGAGCAGCACGCCGTTTTTCTCGCGCAGGAGCAGCCGCGTGCTCAGCCCGGGCGTGGCGGCGTCCGGATGGAAGAACCCGCAGCCCAACTCGTCGTTTTCCAGGGCCTTCAGCTGCACCGCCGTCGGGGATTCGTTCAGTTCCAGCCGGATGCCGGGAAAGCGCCGGTGGAATTCCCGCAAAATGCCGGGCAGCACCGTGGCCATGGCCAGGCCGGTGAAACTCACCCGCACCTGCCCGGTTTCCCCATCAGCCAGAGCATGCAGCTCCGCGGGAATCTTGGCGAGCGTGCGCAGCACCGGCTCGATCCGCTCGAGCAGCGCGTGGCCGGCCGCCGTCAACTCCACCCGCCGCTGGGAACGGGTGAACAGCGGCGTGCCCAGCGCCGCCTCCAGCTGGGCGATCTGGCGGCTCAGGGCCGGCTGGGCGACAGCCAGCCCCGCCGCGGCCCGCCGGAAATGCAGGTGGCGGGCGACCTCCCGGAAGTAAACCAGGTGACGAAGCTCAAAGTTATATTGATACTCTCTAGGCATCACTGAGGACTAAAGAAGTATTTCCCGGCATGGCAAGAATCTGGTAGCTTGTCGTCATGTAGGTCGGGCTTTATGCCCGACACGTCGGGGATAAACCCCGACCTACGGTTCCCTATTTCATGTCCCCCCCCCAATCACTCTTCCAGAAAGTCTGGAACGCCCACACGGTCCGCACCCTGGCCAACGGCCAGACCCAGCTCCTTATCGGCACGCACCTCATCCATGAGGTCACCAGCCCGCAGGCCTTCGGCATGCTGCGCGATCTCGGCCTGCAGGTCAGCATGCCCCACCGCACCTTTGCGACGGTCGACCACATTGTGCCGACCGATCAGGTCGTGGAGCCCTACGCTGACCCGCTGGCCCAGGCCATGATGGACGAGCTTCGGAAAAACTGTGCCGAGTTTGGCATCACTTTTTTTGACCGGGCTTCCGGGAAGCAGGGTATCGTCCACATCGTCGGCCCGGAGCAGGGCATCACCCAGCCGGGCACGACCATCGCCTGCGGCGACTCCCACACCTCCACCCACGGAGCGTTCGGGGCGATCGCGTTCGGCATCGGCACCAGCCAGGTGCGCGACGTGCTCGCCACGCAGACCATGGCCCTCGGCGCCCTCAAGGTCCGCCGCATCGAGGTCAATGGGGCCCTGCGGCCCGGCGTCTACGCCAAGGATGTCATTCTCCACATCATCCGCACCCTCGGCGTGAACGGCGGCACGGGCTACGCCTACGAGTACGCCGGCAGCGTATTCGACGGCTTCACCATGGAGCAGCGCATGACGGTGTGTAACATGTCGATCGAGGGCGGGGCCCGGGTCGGTTATGTGAATCCTGATGAAACCACCTTCGCCTATCTGCAGGGCCGGCCATATTCGCCGACGGGCCCGGCATGGGACGCGGCGGTCGCGGGCTGGAAGTCCTTCGCGTCCGACGCCAACGCCACCTACGACGACGTGGTCCGGATCAACGCCGTCGACATCGCGCCCACGGTCACGTGGGGTATCAATCCCGGCCAGGCCATCGCCATCAATGAAAACGTGCCTCATCCCGACACGGCCACCTCGGTGGACGACAAGGCGGGCATCATTGAGGCGCTCGCCTACATGAAGCTGCCGGCCGGCGAGCCCATCAAGGGCACGAAGATCAGTGTCGCCTTCCTCGGTTCATGCACGAATGGGCGCCTCTCCGATTTCCAGGAGGTCGCCAAATACCTCAAGGGCCGCAAGGTCGCCCCCGGCATCAAGGCCATCGCCGTGCCGGGATCGCAGATCGTCGCACTGCAGTGCGCGAAGCTCGGGCTGGACAAGATCCTCGCCGAAGCGGGCTTCGAGTGGCGCGCCGCGGGCTGCTCGATGTGCCTCGCGATGAATCCCGACAAGCTCGTCGGCGACCAGCTCTGCGCTTCGTCCTCCAACCGCAACTTCAAGGGCCGCCAGGGCTCGACCACCGGCCGCACCATCCTCATGAGCCCGCTCATGGTCGCCGCCGCCGCCGTCACCGGCACGGTGGCCGACGCCCGCGAGGTCTTCAACGTCTCCAAGAATTAAACCCACCCAGCTTTTGCCCACGGAACACACGGAATACACCGAAACCTGAAGCCATTCTTCTGTGTATTCCGTGTGTTCCGTGGGCCTAACCCTTCTCAAAATGTCTCTCGCTAAAATCACCTCCGTCTCCGGTCGCGCCGTCAACGTCCCCGGCAATGACATCGACACCGACCGCATCATCCCGGCGCGCTTCATGAAGTGCGTCACCTTTGACGGCCTCGGTGAATACCTCTTCAACGACGTCCGCCGTCAGCTCGATAACAGCGAGAAACCGCACCCGCTGAACGAGGCCCGCTTCAAGGGTGCGACCATTCTGCTCTCCGGGGCCAACTTCGGCTGCGGTTCCTCCCGCGAGCACGCGCCGCAGGCCATCGCCAAGTACGGGTTCAAAGCCATCATCGCCGAGAGCTATGCGGAGATCTTTTTCGGGAACAGCACGACGCTCGGCCTGCCGTGCGCCACGGCCGCCCGGGCGGATATCGCGAAAATCGCCGCGGCGGTCGAGGCCAATCCGGCGCTCGAGGTCGTGATCGATGTCACCCATCAGGAAGTCCGCTTTGGCGGGCAGAAGATCAAGGTCTCGTTCCGGGAGAGCGCCCGTGATGCCCTGATCAACGGCCGGTGGGACGCCATCGGGGAATTGCTCGATGGGCGCGATGCCGTGAAGGTGACCGCCGCCAAGCTGCCGTACCTGGTGGCGTGATTTGCAGGGCTTGCGCTTGCCGCGCCGTAGCCTTGTGCGGCGGCTGGTCCCTGCGAGCCGCATCAGCAACCCCGCCCGCAGAGACGCGGGCCCTCCACAATGCTTACGGCCGGGTCTGGCCCGAGCCGCGCACGATGTATTTATAGGAAGTCAGTTCCTCCAGGCCCATCGGGCCGCGGGCGTGCAGCCGGTCGGTGCTGATGCCGATCTCGGCGCCGAAACCAAACTCGTGGCCGTCATTGAAGCGCGTGGAGGCGTTCCACAGCACGACGGCGCTGTCCACGCCGGCCAGAAATCTTTCCGCGGTGGCCGCATCGGCGGTCACAATGGTGTCGGTGTGGTGGGAACCATGGCTCTCGATGTGGCCGATGGCGGCGGCGCAGTCAGCCACGACCTTCACGGCCAGGATGAGGTCGAGGAACTCGGCGCGGTAGTCGGCCGGCTGCGCCGAAGTAACCAGGGGCGAGTGGGAAGGGTCAAGACGGCCGAGCGCCTGGCGGGAGGCCTCGTCCACGCGGAGGCGGACGCCGCGCTCGAGCAGGCTGCGGCCGGCTCGGGCGAGAAATTCGGCCGCGATATCGCGGTGCACGAGGAGGGTCTCGAGCGCATTGCATACCCCGGGCCGCTGGCATTTGCCGTTGAGGAGAATGGCCTCGGCCATCGCGAGATCAGCGGCGCGGTCGACGTAGAGGGCGCAGATGCCGTCGTAATGCTTGATGACCGGCACGCGGGCGGATTGGACGACGGTCTCGATGAGGCCCTTGCCGCCGCGCGGAATCAGCAGGTCGATGACGCCGACGGCCTCGCCGAGCAGGCGGACCGTGTCGCGGTCGGTGACGGGAACAAGCTGGACGGCATGGGCCGGCAGGCCGGCGCGGATCAGGCCGCGCGAGAGGGCGGCGGCGAGGGCGAGGTTGGAGCGCAGGGCCTCGGAGCCGCCGCGGAGGATGACGGCGTTGCCACTCTTCAGGCAGAGCCCGGCGGCATCGCAGGTCACATTGGGCCGGGATTCGTAGATGAAACCGATGACGCCGAGCGGTACCCGCACTTTGGTGAATTTCAGGCCGTTGGGCTGGGTCCATTCACGCAGCACCTGTCCAACCGGGTGGGGCAGGGCCGCGACTTGCCGCAAGCCCTCGGCGCAGGCCGTCAGCCGCTGGGGGGTGAGGGTGAGTCGGTCGATGAGCGCCGCGGTCTGGCCGGCCGCGCGGGCCGCGCTGACATCCGCGGCATTGGCCGTCAGGATATCCGCCTGGGCGGCGAGCAATTCGTCGGCCATGGCCTGCAGGGCGGCATCGATGCGCGCCGGCGCGGTGCCGGCCAGGAGACGCGCGGCCGCACGGGCTTGCTGCCCGAGTTGGGCGATGAGCTGGGACAGGTCAGTCATGTCAGGAAATACTGTAGCGGCGCTCTATGAGCGCCGGGTTCGATGGACGACGGTCACAGACCGCCGCTACAGGTTGGATAGCCGAATTCATTTCGCAACTAGGCCGGGAAGTACGTGCCCACCCGTTGCCCGGCGGCGATGGCATAGAGCAGGCCGGCCTGCCGGCCGCTCGCGATTGCGACCGGAATGCCAGCCTTCACCGCCAGCTGGGCGGCCTGCAACTTCGTGACCATGCCCCCGGTGGAGAGGCGGCCCTTGTCGTCGCGCACGAGATGCGAGATCTGGTCGAAGTCGCGGACGAGTGGCACGACCTTGCCGGTGGCGTCCAGCAGTCCCCCCACGCTGGTGAGAATGACCAACAGGTCGGCCTTGACCAAAATGGCTACTTCCGCCGAGAGCCGGTCGTTGTCGCCGAAGTTGAGTTCCTCGACGGCGACGGAGTCGTTTTCGTTGATGATGGGGACGACGTTGCCGCGGGACAGGAGATGGACGAGGGTATTGCGCGCGTTGTCGTGGCGGGTGCGGCTGTCGAGGTCATTGTGGGTCAGCAGCAGTTGCGCCACAGCCAGGCCCTGCCGGGCAAAGGCGCTGGCGTAGACGTGCATGAGCTGGGACTGCCCGACGGCGGCGCAGGCTTGTTTGGCGGCGAGCTGTTTCGGCCGGGCCTCAAGGCCGAGCGTGGCGAGCCCGGCGGCGACGGCGCCGCTCGACACAATGACGCATTCGTGGCCGGCCCGGACCAAGGCGCCGACCTCGCGGGCCAGCCGGGCAATCTGCGGCCGGCTCAAGCCGATGCCCCGCTGGGTCGACAGGATGCCGGAACCGAACTTGAGAACGATGCGCTGGGAACGTTTGGCCATGAAAATTGCAGCGTAGTGAGGAGGACCGACGCAACAAGCAGGAATCAGTTGTATGTCGGGATTACTGTAGGAGCGGCTTTACGCCGCGATCAGGCCTCTTCATCGGGGCATAAAGCCCCTCCTACAACCAATCCACGCAAACCTATGACACGCGGCGGTTAGCTATGACACGTCCCTCCCTTGTCCGGTTCGCCGCGGTGCAGTCTTGTAGCACCAACCCAAGCGCCAGATCCTACCCCGTCCATGATCTCGAAATCCGTTACTTGTCCCGCACTCCTGCCATGCCCTCACAACGGGGGCGAGTACGTGACAGAAGGGATGAGGGGTCGGTCACAATCGTTCGTCCGCGCGTTGACGCGGGCCGCCTGAAATGGAAGCATCATGCCCGCCATTCTCATGCCGACTGTTGCCGCCCTCCCGCGTATCTTTGATCTGGCCCTGCCCGATCTCGCGCTGGTGCGCGGGGGCATAGTCCGTTCGCACCGGGCCCGGGGCTGGTGGTGGAGCCGCGCCGGCGACACCCCGGAGTCCCCGCAGGCGGAGGTCCCGACCGTGCTGCTCATCCATGCCCTGACCGGCAGTGCCCAAGCCGGCGGCCCTGGCGGCTGGTGGGAACCGCTGCTTGGCCCCGGTCGCGTGATTGATCCCGCGCAATATCGTATTCTGTGCTTTAACAACCTCGGTTCCTGCTACGGCAGCAGTGGTCCCGGGGTGGAGGGTTTTCCCACCGGCCCCAAGGTCGATCTGACGGGCCTCGACATTGCCCGCGCGATCCTGCTCGCCCTGGACCAAGTCGGCATCCAGCGCGTGCACCTGACCGCCGGCGGTTCGCTCGGGGGCATGGTGTCACTCACTCTGGCCGCGCTGGCGCCCGAACGCTTTGCCCGTGTGGTGCCGCTGGCGACCAGCGTGACCGCCAGTGCCTGGGTGGTCGGCTGGAATCATGTCCAGCGCCAGATCCTGCGGCTCGATCCCGGTTATCCGAACAATGTGAGCCGCGGCCTCGAGATCGCCCGCCAGCTGGCCATGCTCACCTACCGCGCCGAGCCCGGGCTTGATGCCCGGCAGCCGCGGCCGGCCCTGGCGCAGTCCGGCGACATCGGCTATCCCGTGCAGAGTTACCTGGAGCACCAGGGGGAAAAGCTGCGCCACCGGTTCGACGCGCAATCGTACGAGCTGCAGCTTTCCGCGATGGACCATCATGACCTGCTCCAGGCCCTGCCCGGCGACACCCAGCCGGCCATCAGCCGCGTGCGGGCCTCCACGCTCGTGGTTGACGTCGACACCGACCAGTTGTTCACGACGGCCCAGGCGGACACCCTCGTGCAGCATCTGCGCAGCGCCGGGGCCATCGTGGAACGGACCACCGTGAACAGCATTCATGGCCACGATGCCTTCCTGATGGAGTGGGAGACCTTGGGACCAATCTTGACACGGGCCTTGCATCTGCAGGCTCCCGCAGCATGAGCGAACGCTGGCAGGTTTATAAATTTGGGGGCTCCTCCCTCGGCACTTCCGGGCGCCTGCCCAAGGTGCTCGAACTGGTGGCGTCCGCCCCGCGTCCGCTTGCCTTGGTCGTGTCCGCCCTGGGGGATAGCACGGACTGGCTCATCCTCGCGGCGCGCTCCGCCGAGGAGGGCAACATCAGCCAGGCCCGGCGGCAGCTGGCCCAGGTCCGCGAACTGGCGACCGCCACCGGCCGGGCGGTCCTGAACAGCCAGGGGCAGAAAGGGGTCAAGTATGACCTCGACGAGATTCTCACCCCGGTCGAGCGCCTGCTCTCGGGCATCGAGCTGACCCGGGAATGCTCGAATCGCACCCTCGACTCGATCATCAGCGTGGGCGAGCGCATCTCCGTGGCCCTGCTGGCGCGCGCCCTGACGGAGCGCAACGTGCCCGCGATCCCGGTGGATGCGCGCGACTTCGTGGTGACCGATGCGACCTATGGCGCGGCGACGGTCGACAAGGCCGCCACCGCCGAGAAATTCGCCGCCGTCTCGGCCAAGTGGACCGGCAGCGT
>JBAXWQ010000066.1:0-14289 GCA_037128315.1 Opitutia bacterium
GGTCAAATCTCTCGCAGAAGAACGCCATCCGGTCACCGTGCTTTTCGCTGGCCGTGGGGGGGGAGGGGGCTAGGTTGAACGTAATGAAGACATTCTTTACGTCCTTCTTCGCGACACTGGCGGGTCTGATCGTTTTCCTCTTCGGCGGGATGTTCCTGTTGTTCATCTGCTTCGCGGCTTTAGCCTCCCTGGGGCAGAAGAAGCCGGTGGTGGTCCAAAACGGATCCTACCTGGTCTTTGATCTCGCGGCCAATATCCAGGATGCCCCGCAGCAGACCGAAGGCCTGGACGACCTGATGGAGGCCTTCGGCGGCGATGCCCCGCATGTGCTCCAGCTCCGGGAGGTCACGCGGGCGCTGCAGGCGGCGGCGAAGGACGACGCGATTGCCGGCCTGTACCTGACCGGCTCGCTGCGCCCGGCGGGTTACGGTTCCGGGTACGCCGCCCTCAAGGAGGTGCGGGAGGCCATCGAAGCCTTCAAAGCCTCCGGCAAGCCGGTGAAGGCCTATCTGGCGTATGCCGACACGCGGGATTTCTACCTCGCCTCCGTGGCCAGCGAGATCGTGCTCGATCCGTACGGTGCCGTGGTGATACCCGGCCTGGCCACGCAGCCGATGTTCTATGCCGGGGCATTTGAAAAATTCGGCATCGGGGTGCAGGTCACCCGGGTGGGCAAATACAAGAGCGCGGTTGAGCCCTATACCCGCAAGGACATGAGCCCCGAGAACCGGGCGCAGACGCAGAAGCTGCTCGACGATGTCTGGGGCACCCTGACCTCCGCCATTGAGCAGGCTCGCAAGATTCCCGCCGGTGGTTTGCAAAAGGCCGTCGATGAGAAGGGACTCCTCCGGGCCGATGCGGCGCGCCAACTCAAGCTGGTCGATCGCATCGCCTATCTCGATGAGGTTCTCGATGAACTGAAAACGGCCACCGGGCGCAAGGGGGCGAACCAGAACTTCAAGCAGGTCCCGCTCAAGAGTTACGCCCGGCTTATCACTTCCAGCGGCTTGGTCGGCAAACGGCAGAACGAGGGGCGGATCGAACTCTCCTCCGGGGGACGGGGCAAAATAGCCATTGTCTACGCCGAGGGCGAGATTGTTGACGGCACCGGGAATGAGGCCGGCTACCTCTACGGGGAAAAAACCGCGCGGATGCTGCGGCAACTGCGCCAGGACGACAGCGTCAAGGCCGTGGTGCTGCGCGTGAACAGCCCGGGCGGCAGCGTCACCGCCTCCGAGGCCATTCATCGCGAACTCCGGCTGATCGGCAAGCAGAAGCCCATCATCGTCTCCATGGGTACGGTGGCGGCCTCGGGCGGCTATTGGATCACGACCTATGCGGATCACATCTTCGCCGAGCCGACCACCATCACCGGCTCCATCGGGGTTTTTGGCTTGCTGCTGAACATCCAGGGCCTGGCCACGGACAAACTGGGCCTGAGCTTTGATACCGTGAAGACCGCCAAGTATGCCGATCTGGGCACGATCACCCGGCCCAAAACGGATGCAGAACTGGCGATTTTCCAGAACAACGTCGACTGGGTCTATGACCAGTTCATCACCAAGGTCGCCGAATCCCGCAAACTGGATCGTGCCGTGGTTGAGGAGATCGCCCAGGGCCGCGTCTGGTCCGGCACGGAGGCGCTCAAGCTGCATCTGGTCGACGAACTGGGCGGTCTGGCCAGTGCCATCAAGTACGCCGCGACCAAGGCCAAGCTCGGCGACGATTTCCGCGTCGCGGAGTATCCGCGCCGCAAGCAGTTTGCCGAATCGTTGACGGAAGCCCTGGAGGGCCGGCATCGCGAGCAGGCCTGGGGCGGCGCCGCGGGCCTTTTCCTCCAGCAGGCCGTGGGGGAATTCCAGGCGCTCAAGAAATTCAACGATCCGCACGGGCTCTATGCCCGGCTGCCGCTGGAATTGCGTCTCAACTGAACTGTTTTTCACCGTGCATCACGACCACACTCTTTTGCGGGATTGCCCGGCCACCCTTATTCCCGCTGGTGACAAGGTCACGCTCCCGGCCGGCTCCGTGGTTTTCATCACCCAAACCCTCGGCGGCAATGTGACCGTCCGGACTGACCGCGGGCTCTTTCGCATTGCCCGCGAGGATACCGGCGCGATCGAGGGGTTCGTCCCGGCGGTGGAGGAACCGGCGGCCGGCACGGCCGG
This sequence comes from Opitutia bacterium, assembly GCA_037128315.1. GTDB lineage: Bacteria > Verrucomicrobiota > Verrucomicrobiia > Opitutales > Opitutaceae > Lacunisphaera. The sequence continues at coordinate 2,169 of JBAXWQ010000066.1, forward strand.
GCAGTTCAATGAGGCGGCCGTTTGGGCGGCGCTAAAAACCTGCTTCGATCCGGAAATCCCCGTCAATATCGTCGACCTCGGCCTCGTCTATGATCTGGCCATTGAGCCGGCACCGGCCGGCGGCCACAGCGTGGAAGTCAAGATGACCCTGACGGCGCCCGGTTGCGGCATGGGGCCGGTGATCGCGGAGGATGCCCGCCAGAAAATCGCCGCCTTGCCGTCCGTCGCCACCGCCCGGGTGCATATTGTGTGGGATCCCCAATGGGCGCCCCAGATGATCTCCGATGCCGGCCGGAAGATTCTCGGTCTCGACTGATCAGGCGCTGACCGCATCAAGCGAGCAACCCGCCGGCGGCGTCTCGCAATTCGGCCGGGCGATGACCCCGGGGTAGGGCTCGGTCGCGAAAGGCTTGCTGGGATTGGCCAGGAGGTGCCGGTCACACACGGCAAAAAGTTCCGCTTCCGTCATGGCGCGGCGCATGTCCCGGAGAAAGGCACCGTCGGCATCCACGCTTTGCCCGACGAAGTTGAGGTATTTTTTCATCTTGGCCACGTGGGCCGGCTCCGGGACGCCGGGTCCCTGCGTCGCCCGGTAGAGACGGTCGATGTATTCGCGCACGGCGGAGAGGGGGATGGGCGTGACCGGCCGGCCGGCCAGTTTTTCTCGGGTCTGGGCAAAAATCCAGGGGTTGCGGATGGCGTGGCGGCCGATCATGACGCCGGCCGCGCCGGTCGTGGCCAGAACTCGGGCGGCCTGCTCGGCGGAGGAGACGTTGCCGTTGGCCAGCACGGGACAGCGGACGCTCCGGGCCGCGAGACCGATGAAGTCGTAGTGCACTTCGCTGTGATAGCCTTCCTTCACCGAGCGGCCGTGCACACTGAGCAGGTCGACGCCGTGCTGGTTGATCAGACCGAGGATGCGCTCGTAATTATCCGGGGAGTCGAAGCCAAGGCGCATCTTCACGGTGAAGAGACCCGGCACACTGGCGCGCAGGGCGCCGAGCAAGGCGTCGATCTTGGCCGGATCGCGGAGCAGGCCCCCGCCGACATTCTTCTTGTAGATCTTGGGCGCGGGGCAGCCCATGTTCAGGTCGATGCCGGCGATGGGGTAGGCCAGCAGTTCCTTGACGGTGCGGACCATGTCCGGAATGTGCTCGCCAATCAGCTGGGCGAAGACCGGGCGCCCGGTCTGGTTTTCGGTGATCGAGCGCAGAATGTGTTTTTCGGGCCGGGACTGGCTGTGCACCCGGAAAAATTCCGTGAAGAAATAATCGGGCGCCCCGTAGTGGGCCGAGACCCGCATAAACGGCAGATCGGTCACGTCCTGCATCGGGGCCAAAGCCGTGAGCGGCTGGCCGGGGATGAGACCCGCCGGCAATTTGCGGGGGTTGACTGAAGGGGCGCTGCTCATATCCCCCGGGTGCAGGGCGCCACGGCTGCCGGGCCACTCACTGGTCTTCCTCTTCCTTGGGGTCTTCCTTCTGCTGCTTGAGCACGCGTTCGAGGATTTCCGTCATGTCCTCGACCGGATCAAATACCTTGCGCGCCACGTAAATCGGCCGCTTCTGCTGCAGCGCCAGGACGATGGAGTCGCTGGGCCGGGCGTCGAGCTCGAGGAACTTGCGCCCGAGCTCATTCTGCATGTGCAGGATGATGCGGGCAAAATAGGTGCCGTCGGCGGCCTTGAAGTCATTGATGATGACCCGTTCGAGATTGATCTCAAAGCCAAGGAGCAGGTGGCCGATGAGGTCGTGGGTCAGCGGGCGCTCCTTCTTCACGCCATTGATGGTCATCGAGATGGCGCTGCCAACGCTGGGATCGACGTAGATCACAAAAACCTTTTCGTCGTTACCCAGAAAAACAGCACAGCCATTGGCCGTGGGCATGAGGCCCTTGATGGTAACTTCGATGATATCAGCGGACATGCGAGAAAGGTGCGTGGTCGGGGCCAAAGTGCAAGTTTGCGGGTGGGGCATTATTGTCCGGGGCGCCCCGGCGGGCGCTCAAAAACCATGCAGGCTGATGCCCCAGGATTTGGCCTGCTGGACAACGGCCGGTTTGTCCAGGACGATGACCTTGCCGGCCTCGAGGGCGGCGGCGGACAGGCCGGCCTGATGCATGGTCTCGAGGGTGCCGAGACCGAAGACCGGGACATCGAAGCGGAAATCCTGCCGAGCCTTGACGGTTTTGACGAAGAGCGTCTCGTCGGTTTTGAACGTGCCGGCGCGACGCAGCATCTCGTCCGTGCCTTCAAAGGCTTCGACGGCGAGCACGGTGCCCTTGCGCACCACGCAACCCTGCCCGATATCCAAGCGGGCGATTTCCCGGGCAATCTGGATGCCGTGCTGCAGATATTCGTCATCGATGCCCAGCCGGCCGGTCATGGCGCCGGGCGTGGCGATCTGGTCATCGATGAAAGCCCGGGCATCCAGCAGGGTGACACCCAATTTTTCAATCTCGGCGGCAATGGCGCCGAAGATCGTCTCGGCATTGCGGCGTTTGAGGGAAAACAGAATGGCGGCCGCCTTCAGGTCGGGGGTCAGGCCATGAAAGAGTTTTTTGGGCTTAACCTGTCCCGCCATGAGCGCGTAGCCGGCCTTGAAATCCTGCAAGGCGGACAGCATCTTGCCGACCTGGCCGACATTGAGCGTGAGGCGTTCCGCCGGGGCGAAGCTGGCCACGAGTGCGGGATCCGTCTCGTCATCCATTGCGATCAGACGCAGGGGTACGCCCGCGCGGCGCATGGCCGCCGCCGTGATGAGCGGGTAACGGCCACGGCCCGCGATCAGGACCACCGGCCGCTGGGCATCATAGTCCGGGGGAAGATAGGCGGATGACATGGCGAAAATCTGCGCGGGAAAAATCGGGCCGGCAAGCCGTCACCAACCCTGGGCTGGGCTTACCCGCGCCTCAGGACTGCGAGCCGTAGTATTTTTTATAGCTCCGGTAATAGCGGTAGTTGCTATAATATTCGATGCGGCGCGCCGACAGGCCGTTCAGGACGATGCCTAGCAGCTCATTTTTGCTTTCCCTGAGCTGCTTGATGTAAAGCCGGATGTGCTTGCGGTAGGCGCGATTGAAGCGGCACACGTAGATGACCTCGTCGGTCCGCTCGGCGATCAGCAGGGCGTCGGTGACCGCCCCCATCGGTGGGGTGTCCACCACAATGAGGTCGAAGTGCTGCTTCAGCGACTCGATGAACTGACCGAAGATGGGAGTCTCGAGGAGTTCGGTCGGGCTCTTGGAGCGGCCGCCGGAGCGGAGGAGGTAGAGGTTTTCATCCACCTTGGTGATGCCGAGTGCAGCATCGGTTAAGGGATCGGCGGAAATTTTTGCGCCAGCCTCGAACCAGGCAATCAGGCCGGCTTCATTGGTCAGCTTGAAGTGCCGGTGCAGCATGGGGCGGCGCAAGTCGCAATCCATCAGCAGCACGCGCTTGCCGTGCCGGGAAAAGGATCCCGCGAGGTTGCAGCTGATCATGGTCTTGCCTTCACCCGGAATGGTGCTGGTGACCAAAATCGACTTGGGGAAATCCAGCTTCGACTGGATCTTGACGGCGGAGTAGACACTCAGGAAGGACTCGGATCCCGGGGAGGTTCGGTTGCTGTTGACGAGGGAGTGCTTCTCGGTGTCCGGCACGTCGCCCAGTTCAGGAATGATCCCGAGCAAGTAGGCCCCGATGAAGCCCTCGATGTCCCAGGCGCTTTTCACGCGGTCATCGAGAAAGCTCAGGCCGATCGCCACCCCCGCGAACACCAGCACGCCGAGGCCGATGCTGGTCTTCATGATATTGCGCAGATTGGGCGTGAAGGGCGCACCGGCGGGGACGGCGCGGTCGAGCGGCTTGACGGGAATGTTTTCCAGGTTCTTGGACGTGGTGGTCTGGTTCAGCCGATCGAGGATCTGGATGTAGTTGGTCTTGGCGACCTGGGCCTGGTTCTCGAGGCTCTTGAACTCCACCGACAGATCGCCCAGCCGGAGCTGGTCCTTTTCGGCCTCCCGGTATTCGCGTTGGTACGAGGCCTCGGTTTCCTGCAGCTTGACGTATTGGGTGCGCAGATCGGCGATGGATTGCCCGATGTTCCGCGTGATCTGGGCGTTGACCACGTCGATGGCATTGGCGAGATCGATCATCTTGGGATGACGCTCCAGATAGCGCTCGCTGAGGATGGATTGATTCTTCAGCAGATCGGCGAGCTGCGACTTGAGGGTGGCGATGCTGCCGTAGGCGGAGATGTAGCCGATCTCCAGCAGGCTGCCATTGTCCTTCTGCATGCGCTCGATCTGGCCGAGCAGCGTCTCGATATCGAGCCGGGCCAGCCGCGCGCTGGTGAGGGTGGAGTTGATGGCCCGGAGGCGTTCGCCGATGATGTTGATGCTGTTGTCGAGCGAGACCAGGTTGTGCTTGCGGCGGTAATCCTGCAGACGCACCTCGGCCTGCTCCGATTCCTTCCGCAGGTCCTCGGCCCGGCTGCGGAGATAATCGACGGCGAACTCATTCTTGCCGCCGACGTTTTGCATCAGGTACCGCATGAACTGCTCGACGTAGCGGTTGGCGATCAGGGCCGCCCCCTCGGGGTCGCGGTTGGTAACCGAGATGTTGATGAGAAAACTGTTGCGGATCGAGGCGATGGACGCGCTGCCCAGCAGACCGGAGACCGGGGGCGGATTGGCCCCGGGGGCCAGTTCCTTCAGGTAGGGCCGCTGGAGGATCTTCACTTCCTCGGGGGTCAACGACTGCGCGATCATGGTGCGCATGCGGCCGCTGTTGAGGATCTGCAGGTAGGTGTTGAGATCGATGTCGGAGCGGACTGAATTGTCGACGACCTGCTCGTTCAGGACCACGCGGTCCGGCCGCTCGAACTGCATCGTGGCCGAGCTGGAATAGAGCGGGGTTTCCTGCGCCTGCCAGTAGCCGACGGATAGAGCAACCAACAGGGCGACCGGCAGGGCGATCCAGAGCCGTTCCCGCAGGATGACGATGTAGTCCCGGAGCGAACGGCGCTCAATGACCTGGCTGTCATTGCCGTGCAGCGAGACCCCCGAAGGCGTGCTCGGGGCGGTGGTGGGAAGGATGGAAGGATCGGACATGAGTACGGTTAGATCAGGCGTTCGGGCACGTAAATATTATCGCCGGCCTGGAGGAGGAAAGAGTCGTCGGCACTGGAGCCTTTCTTGCCGCGGATGATCCGGTCCACATCGATGGTGAAAACCTTTTTGGTCCCATCGGGAAGAATGCGCGTCACGGAAACGGCGCTGCCCTTGCCAATGTCGGTGATGCCCCCGGCCTTGGTGATGATCTCATCCAGCGTGTAGGTGGACTCGTTGGGCAGCTGGTAGCGGGCGGGGCTGCGCACCTGGCCCGAGACCGAGACTTCCCGCACGGCATACTCCTCGACGTTGATCGTGACCTGGGGATTGCGCAGGAATCGCCCGTCCTTGTAGGCATTTTCCACGGCGGTCTGGGCTTCGGTGACAGTCATGCCGCCGATGGCGATTTCCCCGAGCAGGGGCAGGTTGACCCGGCCCCGGGCGTCGACCCGGGAGAGGGTGGTCAGATCGTCCTCCTGATACACGGCAATGCGCAGCCGATCGGCCAGGGTGAGGGTGTGGATGTAGTGTTTCCGGTCGGTCTTGGCGGTGCCTTCGGCGCCCCAAGACGGTGCCGGGCTGAGCCAGAAGACGGCGAGCAGGGGCAGGAGATGGCGGTAGAGCTTCATGGCGAAAAATTAAAAGCGGCTGGAAATGTCCAAGGAATACCCTTGGCGGTCAAAATCCGACAAGGCGACATTGGAACTGTTGCGGAAGAAAGAGTAAGTCGCGGCCAGACTCAAATGTTCATTGAAGCGATACCGTGCCCCGACGTCCCAGGAAAAGATCTGGTCAACGCGGCCGCCCTGGCTGGCGCCCAGGAAGTGATTGTAGCCATAGGCCACACCGGTGTCGAATTCCAGCTTGCGGGAAAAGGTGTAGGTGGCCCGCAGGCTGACGTTGGTGGAGTCGACCGAGGCCCCGGTGGCGATGGTGTTGAAATCCCGGCTGATCTGGCCCGCGAGCGAGAGCTTGCGGCTGACCGGCCAGCCGAGGCCGGCCATGGCATTGAATTGGTGGTAGCTGTTTGCGCCGCTCTGCTCATTGCGGAGCTGGTAGCCGATGCGCACCGTGCCGTTCAGCTTGGCCAAAATGCCGCCGCTGGCGCCGAAGTTGAACCAATGATCGGTCGATCCAGTGCTCAGGGAGTTGCGGGAGACGCGGAGGCGGTAGCCCCCGACAAGATCGAGTTTCGAGGTATAGACATAGAACATATCCAGGCTTTCCGAGTAATCGGTCAGGCTGGAGGCCAGGGCGGAGTTGCCCGTGTAGCGTCGTGAGAGATAGGACGTGCCCGAGGTGGCATAAAATTTGTCGTTGATCGGGTATTTCAAGTTGAGCCCCAGCGGGAAGTTCCAGGAACTGGTTCGCAGGTTCACCGCGTTGTCGGAACGGGTTTCGCGAAAGGCGCTGAGGGTGATCGACCCGGTGGTGCGCCCCGTGGTCTTGCTGAACTCGATAAAAAAGCTGGGGTTGAGGGCGTTCTCGCCGCTGTAGGTGCCAAAGCGCGTGTAATCGACCTTGAAGGTGGAGTCGACCGAGATGATGCCCGCCCGGCGCTTGAGTTCCATGCCGGCGGTGGCGTTGACGCTATAGTCGCCCACGGCATTTTCCTGGGAAAACAAATTGGAGCTGTAGGCAAAGGTCAGGTTGCCAAAGACGAACAGCTGGTTGCGCGTCCCATCGATATTCAGCAGCGCCAGACTTGGGGGCAGGAAAACACCCAGGGTCATACTGATGAGCAACAGGCAGCGAAAGTGGCGCAGGTAAATCACAGCACGAAATGGGCCCGGGTTCAGCCGCCGGGCAGCCGGTCGGGGCTGACGACAAGATTGATGGGCAACTGCAGCGGCACCGTGGGCTTGATCACGATGACCTGGATGGTGTCGCCCTCGGCGATGGCGCCATCATTCGAGGCGCCGGCTGCCACCGGGTCGCTGCCTGCATTTGCCGGGTCGTTGAAAGTAGCGGACCCATCGGACTTGGCTTCGCTGGTGGCGACCTTGGCTACTTCCGGCTCCTCCAGGCCCTTGGCGGCTTTCTGCTCGATGACTTCAAAGGTTACGGTCTTCTTGGCATTGCAGGCAACGCTGACGCGATCGTCCGCCGCCTGTAGCTGCTCGGGGGGGATCTGACTGATGGTGATCTGGGGCGGACGGCCGACGGGGCCCGGTCGGATTACTGCACGCTCTCCCGGACGAAGAATCTGGCCGCCGCCATCCTTGCCGCCACCGCCGCGCACGGTGATGTCGCCTTCCAGCAGATCGATGGTGGTCACATTGTCATTGCTCTCGATGGCAACCTTGCCGCCCCGAATGTTCACGCCGGCCTCGGGTGTGCCGTAATTCATGGAACTGCCCGCCACCAGCTGGGGGGTGCAGATGCCCACGGCGCCGCGGGACATGAAGACATCACTGCGAGAAATCGAGGGCTCGGTGACGGTATCAGTGCTGCCGGCCTTTCTGGCCTTAAACGTCTCCTGCCTGAATTCATTCACTTCCACCCGGGTGTTTTGGTCGATGAACATCCCTGTGCCGTTGGAGTAAACGATCGTGTTGTTCGCCCCCTCCTTGGTTTCGATGATAGTTCCGGGGGCATCAAAAGCCGTGGCCTGGCGGGCGGTATGAACTTTCCCATCGAGGAGGATCTGCGAGTCACCATTGGACTCGGCGATGTAAATTTTACTGGTAGGCCCCTTCTTTTTTCCGAGCTGCCGCTGGGCTTGTGCGCTGGGGACGATCGTGATCAGGGCAGCTACACAAACGATGAGCAGGTAAGCACGATTTGTTTTCATGGTCGCTAGTATAGTCCTGGTGAGTGCAATTGGAAATGGGATCCGCCTTGTGCCCCCCATTTAAACTAGGTAATAAACCCTATATCAAGGAGATTTTGATGAATCGTTAATTCACAATATGGCTCATACCAATAGATTAATGATGCGGCCTTTAACGTAAATTGTCCTTTTGAGGGTGTGGCCGGTCAGATAGGGGACAACCTTGCTATGCTCTGAGGCCATACGGACTAGGTCGGCTTCAGAAATATCGGGCGCTACACTGAGGTCGCCGCGATGTTTGCCGTTAACCTGAATGACAATGGTGATGGTGATGGCCACCAATTTGGCCGGATCGTAAGCCGGCCAGCCTCCGGCCATCACGGATCCGGTTTCACCCAGCCTGGACCACAACTCCTCGGCCAGATGCGGCGCGAAGGGGGCGAGCAGACGCAGCACATCCAGCATGGCGGATCGTGGAATCGTCGGCTCCTTTTGGAGCGCGTTCATCAGGATCATCATCTGGGAAATGGCCGTGTTGAAGCGCAACCCCTCGATGTCGTCGCCGACCTTCTTGATCGTCTCATGCAATAATCTCACCGACTCCGCCGAGAGAGTGGCGGCCGGGGCAATGCGCACACTGACGTTGCCTTCCTCGTTCAGGCATTCCCGCCACACTTTGCGCAGAAACCGGTGCACGCCTTCGATGCCCTTGGGGTTCCAGGGCTTCATGGCTTCCAGCGGTCCGAGGAACATCAGGTAAAGGCGCAGGGAATCGGCCCCGTAGGCGGCGATGATGTCATCCGGGTTCACCACATTGCCCCGGCTCTTGGACATCTTGACCCCGTCCTCGCCCAGGATGATGCCCTGGTGGAAAAGTTTCTTGAAGGGCTCGCTTTGGGGCACGATGCCGAGATCAAACAGCACCTTGTGCCAGAAGCGGGCATAGAGCAGGTGGAGCACGGCATGTTCGGCGCCGCCCACGTAGAGGTCAGGTACATCCCAATATTTCAGGGCCGCTGCGCTCGCCAGGGCGGTGGGATTTTGCGGATCCAGATAGCGGAGATAATACCAGCACGACCCGGCCCATTGGGGCATGGTGTTGGTCTCGCGGCGGGCGCGCACCCACGCCTCGCCGGCGGGCTGGGGCGAGGTCGACGGAACGCTTTCGCCGGTGTCGGCGTTGAGCCAGATTTCCAGCCAGGCCGTTTCGTTGGCCAGGGCACTCTCGCCGGTACCGCTCGGCAGATACGACTGCACGTCCGGCAACAACAGTGGCAGCGCGGCATCAGGCAGGGGCAGGGCATATTGGATCCGCCCGTTTTCCGTGAAAGTAACGGCTTGGGCCGGCAGATCGTTCCGCCGGGCGGCCACGCGCCGATAATCGGCCTCGCTGACCCAGGCGATGGGGAAGGGTTCGCCCCAGTAACGTTGCCGGGAGAAAAGCCAGTCGCGAAGCTTGTAGTTGATCCGGCCTTTCCCGCAGCCACGGGCCGTGAGGGCGGCGGTGATCTGCTGCTTGGCCACGGACCAATCCTGGCCGTTGTAGCCCGGCGAGTTCACCAACTGGCCATCACCCATATATGGCAGTTCGGTTGACGCATCCGCCGCGGCGATCACGCGGGTGATCGGCAGGCCGTACCGGCCGGCGAATTCATGATCGCGCTCATCGTGCGCGGGTACGGCCATGATGGCCCCGGTGCCATAGCCCATCAGCACATAGTCGGCAATCCACACCGGCACGCGCTCCTGGTTGATCGGGTTGATCGCATAGCTGCCGCTGAAGACGCCGCTCTTGTCCTTGGCCAGATCCGTGCGTTCCAGGTCGCTCTTGCTGGCGGTTTTCAGGCGGTAGGCCTGCACGGCCTCACGCTGGGCGGGCAGCGTCAAGACATCAACCAAGGGGTGTTCCGGCGCGATCACCATGTAGGTGCAGCCGAACAGGGTGTCGGGCCGGGTGGTGAAGACCTTGAGTTCGCGTTGCGCGGGCGCCTCGAGCCCAAAGGATATCTCCGCGCCCTCACTGCGGCCAATCCAGGCCTCCTGCATGCGTTTCGTGGAATCCGGCCAGTCGACGTCCTTCAGGCCGTCGATCAACTGCTCGGCGTAGGCGGTGATCCGCAGGACCCATTGACGCAGATTGCGGCGCTCGACGGGGAAATGGCCGACCTCGGATTTGCCATCCACCACTTCCTCGTTGGCGAGGACGGTGCGGAGTTCCGGACACCACCAGACGGGACGCTCATCGACATAAGCCAGGCCGCGCTTGAAAAGCTGCAGGAAGATCCACTGCGTCCAGCGGTAATATTTCGGGTCGGTGGTGTCGACCTCGCGATCCCAGTCATAGGAAAAGCCCAGCGCCTTGATCTGCCGGCGAAAGTTGGTGATATTGTTCTGCGTATTGGAGGCGGGGTGGGTGCCGGTCTTGACCGCATGCTGCTCGGCGGGCAGCCCAAAGGCGTCCCAGCCGATCGGGTGCAGCACGTTGAAGCCCCGGGCGCGCTTGTAGCGGGCGAGGATATCGGTCGCGGTATAGCCTTCGGGATGACCGATATGCAGGCCGGCCCCCGAGGGATAGGGAAACATGTCCAGCACGTAGTACTTGGGACGTGCCGCTTGGTTGTCCGCGCGAAAAGCCTTGGTTTGCTCCCAGAAAGATTGCCAATGCGGCTCGATCTTGAGAAAGTCGTATTCTTTGCAATTAGTAGCCATCGATTTGAACTTTTCACTGTGAGAGATTCCCCTCCACCGTCAATCATCCGCCGGCTGGCCCTTGCGGGGCTGGTTTTTGCCGCCGCCGTACTCGTGGCCGATGCGGCCATGAGCCGGGGCTTTAACCGCCTGCTCGAGGCCGTGGTGCGCATCGATGTGCGCGAGATCGAGTTTACGGACGGGGCCAAGCGCTTCACGGGCGGCGTCGGTTCGGGTGTGCTGATCTCCGCGGACGGACTGGTCCTGACCAACGCCCATGTGGTCAGCCCGCAGGCGGTGGAAATTTCCGTGACGCTCTCCAGCCTGGAGCGGGTCAGTGCCAAGCTGGTCGGCTGGGACCACTGGACGGACCTGGCCCTGCTCCGGATTGATCTGGCCGCCGTCAGGCAACGCGGCCTCGCCTTTGCCACAGCCAGCTTCGGGGACTCCGACCAACTTTATCCCGGCCAGACCGTGTATGCCGTCGGGACGCCGCATGGTCTCAAGCGCACCGTCACGCGGGGCATCATTTCCAACCAGGACCGGTACTTTGAGGCCGAGCATGAGGCCAATGGCTACGAGACCGGGGTGTTCAACACCTGGCTCCAGACTGATGCGGCCATTAATCCCGGCAACAGCGGAGGCCCCCTGGTCACGGAGGACGGCAAGGTCATCGGCATCAATGCCCGGGCCTACATTGGCGCCGAAAACCTCGGCTTTGCCATTCCGGCCAATGTGGCCCGCAAGGTGGCGGACACCCTGGTCGGGGAAGGGCGGATCACCCGCAGCTACATTGGCATCGTGCCCGGGGTGCTGCAGGATCTGGAGCGGTTCTATGCCCTGGCGAGCAACACCGGCATGCTGATCAATCGCATCGACCCGGGTTCGCCCGCGGCCAAAGCCGGACTCCGGGCGGGCGATGTGCTGCTGACGCTGAACGGCCGCAAAGTGGACGGACGTTTCCCCGAGCAGCTGCCCCCGATCCAGCAGACGATTGCCAACCTGCCCGTTGGTTCACCGGTGGCACTTGAGATCAAGCGCGGCGCACAAACCCTCGCGTTCACCGTGGCGACCGAGAAGCTGGAAAGCCGGGTGGGGGAGGAGTGGGCCTTCGAAAAATGGGGCCTCAGCGTCCGCCGCGTCACCCGGGCCTTTGCGCGGGAGAACCAACTGACGGACGAGTCCGGCGTCATCGTGCTCGGGGTCCGGCCCGGCTATCCCGCCGGGGAAGCTGGACTGGCCCGCGGGGACATCATCACGAAAGTCGGTGCTGAGCCGATCACAGCGCTCGATAGCCTGAAGAAAATCTACGAGGCGTACGAAGCCAAACCCGCCCCGCAGCTGATCGAAGCCCGGCGCAACCGGCGAATATCCCTCTACGTGATCAAACCATGAGCCTCCTGCGCCCCTTCCTGCTGGCGGTCCTGCTGCCCCTGGCTGCACCCGCCGCCACCTTGCCCGAACTGTTCGCCGCGCGGCTCAAATCGGTCGTGGCCGTGGAATTCTTCGTGCAATCCGAGATCGAGCGTCAGCCCGTGACCGTCATGGGCACGGTGATTGACACTCAGG
>JBAXWQ010000067.1:0-14276 GCA_037128315.1 Opitutia bacterium
TGGCCCGGCAGCTCTTCAATGTGGAGCCCAAGGCCAAAAAGGGTCACCGCACCCCGGCAGCGGAAGGCAGCAAGACCCAAGCTTCCGAGGTCATCGAATCGCTCGTCGGCGCGGCCGTTGACGCCGCCCAGGCGGGTCGGCCGCTCGCGCTCGTCACCTTCAGTGGCAGCGACGACGAAGGCGTGGCCTACGCGGAGAGTGTGTTCGAAGACGTCCAGGCTTTGCTGGAAACAGGCGGTAAGAAAACCAACAGTATCAGCCCGTTCCCGCTCCCGGAAAATTTCTCTGATCTCGATGCGGTGCTGCGCGGCTCCCGGCTGAAGAGCCAGTACGTGCTGACCGGCCACGCCCATCGGGCCGCGCCCGGCCAGCCCCTGCTGTTCACCGCCAAGCTTTTTGCCGTCAAGGAGGGCAAGCTCGTGTGGTCGGAGACCTACGACAGCGCCCAGTCCGACGCCCCCACCACGGCGCATCAGCTCGCCGAGGCGGTGAAGCCGCGCCTGTCCGCGGCGCCGCTGCCGCCCAGTCCGCCGTGAGACACCGCGCTGGCCTCCTGGGCCTCGGCCTGGCCGTGCTGCTCGCCGCCGGGGCGACGGATGGCAAACCCGCACCGGTCCACGCGTGGCCCGCCCCGCATCCCGTGGCATCGCCGGCCGGAACGGGAGCCATGGGTTCCGCCCTCACGACAGGCCCAGATGGGGCGATTTATTTGTCCTGGCTGGAGCCGGCCGGTGGCGAAACGTGGGCCCTGAAATTCAGCCGCTATGATGCGACCCGCCGGAACTGGAAAACCGCGCGCACCGTTGCGCAAGGCTCGGACTGGTTCATCAACTGGGCTGATTTCCCGGTGCTGGCCGTGCAGGAAAAGCAGTTGACCGCCGTCTGGTTCGTCAACCTGCCGACGGGCGGCCACGGACATCACGACGAAAGTTACCGCGCGTTGTTCAGCCAGTCGACGGATGGCGGCGCGACCTGGAGCCCGCCCCAACCCCTCACGTCCGAGTCGAACTCCGTGGAATTTGTCGCGCTCCAGCCCTTGCGGGATGGTCGGTTGCTTTCCGCCTGGCTCGACGGCCGCAACCGGGCCGCCGGCCAGGACCGGCAGTCCCTTTATGCGCGGATAATCGGCGAACCCGGGCCGGATACCTTGGTGGATGATTCCGTCTGCGACTGCTGCCAGCTGTCCCTTGCGCCCACGCCGGTGGATGGTGCCTTGCTCGCCTACCGGAACCGGACCCAAAATGAGGTGAGGGACATTCATTATGCCCGCTATAATGGCCAGCAATGGGATCAGCCGCGGGAGTTGAATCCTGATGGCTGGAAAATTTCCGGCTGCCCGGTCAACGGTCCGCAACTGGCTGCAGCGGGAAATTTGACCGGGGCGGTTTGGTTTACTGCCGCGGATAACCAACCACGAGTGCTGGCCAAGCGGTCCAGCGACGGCGGCAAGTCCTTCGGTCCGGTCCAGCGCATTGACCTGGGTCGGCCCCAAGGCCGGGTCGACAGCGTGCTGCTGGCCGACGGCACCCTGGTCATGATCTGGTTGGAATCGACCGGCGCAGCTGCCGAGACCAAAGGTGGCATCTACCTGCGCGCCCTCACGCCCGAAGGCCGGTTGTCGGAGCCGCGGTTGATCGTGCCCAGCCGCACCGACCACCTGAGCGGTTTCCCGCGCATCGCACTGGCATCCGCCCGCAGCGTGCTGCTCACCTGCACGCAGGACCGGGAGCCAACGCGCATCGCCACGTTTCTGATTGATTTGGAGTAGCTGTGCCTTGGGTACGGCGCGGACTCCGTTCCGCGCCGATGCTCACGGCGACGAAGGGACTCGCCGCCCTACCAACGATCCCCTCCCCGGAACTTTGGGTCATCATCAATCTGACCCATGACCGAAGTCCGCCCGCCTAAAAATCCACCCCGAACAGCAGGCGCAGCCGGGTGTAGTCCTGCGTCTTGCCGTCGGGATTGTACCGGCGGATATCATGCCGGATGGACGTGCTCAGGGTGTCCGTGAACTTCTTGCTGAGTTCCACGCGGTTCTCCCAGCCGTCGTTGCCATTGGAGCTGGGCAGGTAGTACGCCCCGCGTTCCAGCAGGTTCATCCGCCATGGCAGCTTGAATTCCGCCTCAAGAAAGGTCGATTCCACGGTCCGGGTCGAGTTCGTGCCCTGGGGCGTGGTGTCCCAGATATGGAAGAGATTTTCCGACACCCCCAGACGCAGCTTGCGGCGGGTATCATGCAGCGGACTGATGCCGACGCCGACCTCCTGCTGGAGTTGCACGTAATCATTCGGCACGCCGGCGCTATAGCTCGCGCGGTTCCATTCCACCGAAGGACGGTACAGGGCAAAGTAGGTCGGGCTGAAGTCGTGCCGCCACAGGCCGTCGGCCTTGGCGACGTCGGTCGTGACCTTGGCGTTGGTCGAGCTGAAATCGTAGCGCAGCTTGAGCTGCACCTCGTCGGTGCGCCAGCGGCGCTGGAGGAGTGACTCCAGGGCGAAGCCGTTCCGATCCGTGGTGTCGCTCACCACCTCCGTCATAAAGGCAAGCCGCCCGTGCCATGGGCCGAAAAACTCCCTGAGGTGGGTCGCCAGCACCGCGGGCGAAAACCGCTCCAGGCCAGTGGCGGCTGCCGGCGGGGCGGGCCTGGGCAGGGCCGTCTGGTCCGGCAGAATGACGCTGACCTCGTCGACCGGCACGCGGATCAGCCCGAAGCGATTTGATTGGAACAAGACCATCTTGCTGGTGCGCTCCAGGAGGTGGCCCTGAATCCGGTCGCCATCCGGGTACACCAGCACGTCCTGCGGCTCCGGAGGAGTGGGCGTGATGGGCCGCGGAATGCCGGTGGCGCCGGTGGTCGCGGACAATCCCGTGGTCCCGCTCGTCGCGGTCAGCGGAGCGGTAACTGGCTCCACCGCCCGGCCAACGAGCGATCCGGCGAAGCCGGCGGCAACCAAAAGAATTGTGACTCTGGACATACGGGTGGACAGCATTGCGCTTTCGTCCCCCGCGTCACGCCGATGTTTCATGATATTTCAGGGAGATGCGGCGGCCGTGTCTCGTGATTTTGTTTAGGATGCCATGTTGTAGTGACGAGCGCCGCGACGTGGACGAGCCCCACTCGCTGGCGCTCGTGGCCACGATCAAACCTGACCGGCGTCTGCGTCGCTGGATCAGCCGCCACGTGGCGTTATGCTTGCAGCGCCGGGAACCCAAACAGTGAAGGGGATCGGCCACTCGCTGGCGCTCGCGGCTACACCAACCAAGACGGCGCGAGCGCCGGAATGAGACTCAGTGTAATAAAAAAGCGGGACCATGACAGGTCCCGCTGCGGAAACAGATTGGCGACCGCGTCTTACTTCCAGTTGAGGATCAGGCTCGTGAAATAGAGCGTATCCCAAGCCTCGACCCCCGGCTGCGGCTTGCTCAGGTAGTCGTTGCTGAGGCCGACCTTGAGCTTCCATTGGGAAGCGGCGATCGGGGTTTCATAGGTGGACTCGTGGTGGAACCGGTAATTGCCGAAGTTCGAGAAGGCCGGGTTGTAGCTAACCATGTTGTTCACCTGGCTGGTCTTGAAGTGATAAACGTGGATCAGGGACATCTCCAGGCCCGGGGAATCAAATTTCACGCCGTTGCTGTAGGACTCAAAGAGGTAGTTGAGACCGGCGCGGAATTCGAGATCCTGCACGTCCTTCTTGATGAGCTTGCGGCCGAAACCGAACGCGGTGGACGAGCGGTAGTCGAGGGCCTTGATGACGTCCTTTTCCATTGAGGTACGGGCAAACCATACGCTCTTGTCGTTGAAGAACGCGGAGTAGTCGATGCTGCCAGCCTGACGATTGGCCGTCTCGACACCATTATCGTCGGCCTTCTCGGCCAGCAGCCCGAAGATCAGCTTGTCGTGCGCACTCTCCAGCGTGGCCTTGAATGCCAGCAAACTGCCAAATTTGTTTGACGTGCCTTGACGGCCCGAGATCGCCACCGCGGCCTCATAGGCCCACTTGCGCTCCGCCTTGGCGGCGGCTTCCTTCGCTAGACGGGTGGCCGGACTGTCCGCCCCGGCGCGCCAGACCGCGGTGACCTTCGCCGGGGTCGCATTCATCACGCCGCCATCGGCCGCAATCGTGAGGTCGCCGCCAACCGCCGCCACCTTGCCCAAGACGGCACTGCCGGTCTTCAGACCGACGTTCACGGCCTCATCGGTGCTGAAATTCTGGATCTTGTCCTGCGCGATCTCGATCGTGCCGGCGAAGGTCGTCTCGATCTTGAACTTGCCGCCCTCGGCGGACAGCAGCTTGCCCATGACGACGGAGCCATCGGTGAGTTCGATGCGGTCGGCCGCGAGTGAAACGCCGGCAAGGAACAGCGCTGCGGCACTGCCAACGAGAAAGGAACGAAGATTGTTTTTCATTTGGTAAGGGTCTGGGAAAACAGGGTGTTCACCCTAGATCAAACAAAATCAGCGTCCGGATGAACTTATTACAGACGGCAGGGCAACCCAAGTAAACGGGTTGCGCCGAACCATGAAAAAGGCTGCCCTGTGAGCCATGCCGACCCGAGCCTGGTTCCCCACCCTGATCTACCAAGAGCCGCTGCTTAGCGCGGGACTCGAACGCTTTAACCAGAGCCTGGCCGACGAGTGCCGCAACCTGCGCGATTACGACGCTGCCGGCCGGCGCTGGTCGGCCAAGAACTACCCGGGCGGCTACACCTCCTACGCCTCACTCAACCAGCTCCACAAGTTCTCGTCCACGTTTGCCGGCTTGGAGCGCAAGATCACCGCCCACGTCCGGAAGTTCTCCGCGGCGCTCGAGCTGGACCTGCGCGGCCGGACGATCGCCATGACCGACTTCTGGGTAAACATCATGCCGGAGCACGCGGCCCACAGCCTGCACCTGCATCCGCTCTCGTTCATCAGCGGCACCTATTATGTCGTCACGCCGCCCGGCTGCCCCGGGTTGAAGTTTGAGGACCCGCGCCTGAGCAGGTTCATGGCCGCGCCGCCCAAGAAGGCCGAGGCCCGGCCCGCCAACCGCCCGCACATCACCTACCCCGCGCAGGCCGGCTCGGTCATCCTCTTCGAAAGCTGGCTCAGGCATGAGGTCATGGCGAACCGTGTGACCGAGGAAAGAATCAGCGTCAGCTTCAACTACAACTGGAGCTGAGCCAGCGCGCCGCTCGTCCAGTTTGGGCGCCGTGAGCTCGGCCGAACGGGTGGCGCACAGCGCCGGGGTGTGTGGACGCACTTAACGAAGTAGTGCTAGGATCTGTTTTCAAACCCCGGAAGGCGACCACTAATAGGATTTCACCAAGGGTGAAATCTCCGATGACCGCTCCGGCTGATCGCCTGCGCCGGCCGGTTGGGGGTCGGCTGATCGCAGACCTGCTCTACCCGCGATTAGCGGGCCCCCGGAACCCATTGCGCAGGCGATCAGCCGGAGCCACTGGCTAAAAATTCCGCCGTTGGCGGAATTCCATTAGTGGTGACGCTGGTTTGGGTCCGTCGCGCCAAGCCGGTCTTGGGGCAACCGCACGAAGGTTTGAAGACCCGCCCTGGTAATTTGGTCTCACACGCCAAATTCACCGAGATCATGGATCTCGTCGGAAGGAAAGATCAGCACCCCTTGCCCGGGCCGGCCGAAGGAGCAGCGCACCATGGCCCGGGCGACCACCTCGGCCGGGATCGCCCGGTATTTTTTCAAGCCCCCCACCAACAGCGGCTCCGCCACCCAGAGGATCACCGCGCCGATCCGCTCGCCCGGTCGGGATTGGGCCCGGCGGCCAAGCAGCAGACTCGGCCGGAAAATCGCGAGGGTCTGAAAATCAAGAACCTCGAGCGCCTCCTCGGTCTCACCCTTGACCCGGTTGTAGAAGACCCGGGAGTGCGCGTTGGCCCCCAAGGCAGAGACGACAAACATTCTCTCCGCCCCGTGGCGTCGCGCCAGCCAGGCGAAGGCCAGCACCGCCGTATGATCCACCGCGCGGAAGGCCGCCCGGGAGCCGGCCCGCCCTGAGCTTGTCGAACGGGCCGCCTTGATCGTGGTCCCGAGGCAGCAAAAGGCATCGTCGCACTTCAGGTCGCCCCCGGCTTTTTCCAAGTCGGCGAAGTCCACCGTCACGGTGACCAGCTTCGGATGTGCATGCGCGAGCGGCCGGCGGACGAGCGCGATCACGCGGCCGTACTCGGGCGAATCCAACAGTTGCCGGAGGAGAAATTCCCCGACCAGGCCGCTGGCGCCGGCTAACAAGGCGGTACGCATCGAGGCAGGGTGCGCGCGGCGACAAAAAGCGCAAGCCGACGAACCGCCTCGCTGCCCCGATCGCGCCAGGGGGCGACCGGCGGGCCTCCCGGCCTGTCGGGTATCGGGCATGGTGCGCCCGCCCGCCGCCCATTTGCCATTTGGCGCAGCCTGGCCTTACTGCGGCCATGCTTCTGATCCGACGCATGGATGACGGCAAACGCTCCTTTACGGCGATTTTTTTGCCGGGCGAACCCGCGAAGGTCTTCCCGACCTCGGACCAGGAGCACGCGCGCATCCTGCAGATCTTCAAGCAGGACCGGCCGCACGAGGACGTGCTGAATGATTTCACCGAGTACCGCATCGGCCAGGATGGGCCGGCCATCCCGGAGTAATTCGGCGCGACGCCCGGTTGCCCTGCGCCAGTCTGATGTTTCCGCCACCACTCGCAGCCTGCATCGGGCGATTTTTCGGATGGGCCACCGAGCCAGGCCGGAGCCCAGACACAGAGGCCACAGAGGAATGACAGGTCCAGATATTGGGCCAGGAGATGGGCTCTGTGCACGCCGGGTCGGAACTCGGTGTCCTCTGTGACAAAACCGCTTCCCGCAGGGCCAGGTGTCCATACTATTTGGTGTTACTGGATAGTAGGCCGAATAGAATAGATTTGTCCACCCCCGCCGCTCCCGCTGAACTCCGGGCGTGAGCGACCTCGTCCCCCCACCCGAAAGCAAGCGCCGCGACTTCCGGAATTTCTTTTCGTCGGTCCAGTACGCCGTCGAGGGTTTTTGGGCCGCCGTGAAGCATGAGCCGTCGTTCCGGGAGGACCTGCTGTTCGTCGCCATCCTGACCCCGTTCGCGATCATTTTGCCGGTGAACGCCGTGTCCACGGCCGTGATGATCACCTCGCTGTTTCTCATTGTCATCGCCGAACTGTTGAACTCGGCCATTGAGTGGACGATCGATGACATCTCGCTCACGAAGCGTCCCTTTGCCAAGCGGGCCAAGGACATGGGCAGTGCCGCGGTGTTTCTCGCCTACATCAACTGCATCGTGGTGTGGGGCATCATTCTTTTTTCCAACTGGCACCGCATCGCCCAGCTGGAGTTCATGCGCTGGCCGCCGCCGTTTTTGCCGTAGGCCGGGCGCCGGCCCGGCCGAACCGGAGACCTCATCGCTTCATCGGTGCGCTAGTTTAGTATACGTAAACTGTCTGCTTGTAGGTCGGGCTTTATGCCCGACAACCGGGCGTGCATATGCCACCGAACGGATATCCTTCCCTGCGGCGCGGACGCCAGTCGATACCGGGAGCAGATTACTTCCTGACCATTTGCGCGCGGCGACCATGCACTCTTTTGGCCGAGCCACCGTTGCTCACAGCCGGCTTTGGCGAACTCCAGCGCCTGGAGATATTGGGAATCTGGCACACCCGTTGCGTCGTGTTTATGCCCGACCATATCCATTTGCTGCTAACACTTTCTGCCCAGGCTGATCTGTCTGCTGCCGTCCGGCTGTTCAAAGGGCATCTGACTCCAACCTTGCGTAAGATCAAAGCGGCGTGGCAGCCCAGCTTCTATGATCATCACCTGCGCGACGACGAAAATGCACAGCACGTATTTATCTACATATTCCTCAATCCATACCGTGCCCAGCTGTGTGCCATCGACGCCAAGTGGCCGGGTTATTATTGCGCCACGGAGGATTGGGCTTGGTTTGGTGAAATGACCAAGAAGGATGGCCCGGAGCCTGCCTGGCTCCGGTAAGCCGAGTCGGGCGTGAAGCCCGACCTACAGCGATTGCACCCGGCGAATATCCACCCGCCTACCGCATCCGCCCGAAGAAATAGGTGGCCAGCCCCACCATGGCCAGGTTCGGCATGAGGGCGGCCCAGATGGGATCAAGGAAGCCCTTGCCGCCGGCCAGCGTGGCGAAATTGGTCAGGAGGTAATACATGAAGAACAGCCCGATTGATTTCGACACCCCGACCGCCGGGCTGACGCGCACGCCCGACATGGCGAACGGGATCGCAATGGCGAGGATGATCAGCGGCCCGAGGGTGTCGGCCAACAGGCCGTAGTACCGCACCTCGTAGGGCACGACCTTCGGGTTGTTCTCCATGGAGAAAAAATCCACGATGCGCCCCAGTTCGTTGAAGGACAATTCGGTGGGCTTCCGGTCGATCAGCAGCATGAGGGACGGATCCTCGCTGAAATACGGGATGGTTTTTTCGGCAAAGGCGACGGTGCGCTGCAAGTCCCCCTGCTCGGGATCGAACCACATTTCCCGGCCCTGCCGGAAGGTCCAGCTGCGGCGCACGGCGTCAAAGCGGGCCTCGCGCGCCATGAGGCGCGTCTTTTCGCGGCGACGGCCATCCAGCTCCGACACGGTGACCCCGTAGGCCGTCTGGTTGTAGCGGCTGTAGCGGTTGATGAACCACATGCGGTTCTGCCGCTGGTTGTCAAAGGTCACACTGGAGACCAGGCCAAGGCTGCCCCGCAGGGTGGTCTTGGCTTCGGCGCGGTATTGGAAGCTCTCCAGCAGGCTGCGGGAAGCCTCGACCGAGGCCGGGACGACGCGGGCATTGAGGAGCAGGGACACCCCGCAGAGCCCAAGCGCGGCCACCCAGAGCACGCGGGTCGTGGCGAAAATATTCAACCCGGCCGCCCGCACCGCCGTGAGCTCGTTGTGGCCATGCAGCTTGGTCAGCACGAAGAGCAGGGAGAGCAGCATCGAGAGCGGGAGCACGATCGCCAGGTAGCTCGGCATGAGCGTCCCGTAATAGAGCAGAATGTCGCCGGCGCCCCCGTCCAGCTGGACCAGCTCGCGGAAATTGTCGTAAAGCGCCGTCATCAGCAGCACGCCCATGGTGGCGGCCAGCAGCAACACGAGCATTTTGACCCATTCGCTGAGCAGATAGCGGTCGAGGATGTTCAAACTGGGGCCAGTGAAACAGCCCGCGGGAGTGGCGCCAGCCGAATATGCCACCATTGGGGTTTGCGCCCGCCTCCGGGGCACTTTGATTCATCGGCCATGTCCCACGCCCCCCGCTTTGCCCTGCTCCTGGCCTGCCTGGCGATCGCCTGCGCCGCTTCCGCCGCGCCGGACCCCATCCGGATCGGCCAGTATGGCGCCTTCACCGGCAAGAATGCCGACTTCGGCCTCGCTGCCCGCAAGGGCGTCATCCTCGCCGTCGAGGAGGCGAACACCGCCGGCGGCGTCCTCGGCCGGCCGGTCGAGCTGCTGCTGGAGGATAACCAGTCGAAGGACGGTGAATCCGCGACCATCGCGAAGAAATTCACCTCCCGCGACAAGGTCGTCGCCGTGCTCGGGGGCAACACCTCCAGCAACTCGCTGGAGGCCGCCCCCGTCTACCAGAACGCCAAGGTGCCGATGATCGCCATCACGTCGACCAACGAGCGCGTGACGGAGATCGGCAGCTACATCTTCCGCGTCTGCTTCATCGACTCCTTTCAGGGCACGGCCCTGGCAAAATTCGCCGCGACCACCCTTAAGCTGCAGAAGGTCGCCCTCCTCACCTCGGTCAACAACGCGTACAGCGTCGGCCTCTCCCGGGTCTTCCGCGAACGCTTCACCGCGGGCGGCGGCACGATCGTCGCCGAGCAAAAGCACAACGAGGGGGACAAGGACTTCCGCGCCCAAGTCACTGCCGCCAAGGCCGCCGGGGCCGAGGCCATTTTGCACTCCGGCAACTACACCGAGGGCGCCCTCATCTGCAAACAGGCCCGCGCCCTCGGCTTCACCGGCCCGCTGATCGGCGGCGATGCCTGGGAAGGCCCCGACCTGGTGGCCATCGGCGGCCAGGCGGTCGAGGGGGTGTATTACTCCACCCATGCCTCGGCCGAGACGCCCACCCCGGCCATGCAGTCCTTCGTGCGGCGCTATCAGGCGCGCTGGAACGGGGAGACGCCGAACGCCACCACCACGCTCGGCTACGAGGCCGGCATCTTGCTCTTCGACGCCATGCGCCGCGCCGGCAGCACCGAGAGCACGCCCCTGCGCAATGCCATCGCCGCCACCAAGGACTTCCCGGGTGTGACCGGCAGCATCACGATCGACGAAAAGCGCAACGCCTCCAAGCCCGCCATGATCATCGTGGTGAAGGACGGCCAGTTCAAATTCGTCGAGGCGGTCCAGCCGTAGGGGGTGGCGGGCAAGGCCCGCCACAGTTGAGAGTTGAGTGTTGAGGGTTGAGAGTTTTCATCAGCGCATGCCCCCGTTTCGCTCCCCTCTCCTGCAGTTTTGCATCGGATTGTTCGCCGTAGCCGCCGCGGCCCAAGACACCATCAAGATCGGTGAATACGCCTCGCTCACCGGCAAGGAGGCCGCCTATGGCGACACCTCCCACAAGGGCATCGTGCTGGCCATCGATGAGCTCAACGCCCGCGGTGGCGTGCTCGGCCAGCAGCTCGAGCTCTTCACCGAGGACAACCAGTCCAAGCAGGGCGAATCGGCCACGGCCGTCAAGAAGCTCATCAACCGGGACC
The DNA here is from genome assembly GCA_037128315.1 of Opitutia bacterium. GTDB lineage: Bacteria > Verrucomicrobiota > Verrucomicrobiia > Opitutales > Opitutaceae > Lacunisphaera. Next base: position 10,745 of record JBAXWQ010000067.1, read on the forward strand.
ACGTCGTCGCCATTCTGGGCGAGGTCGCCTCCATCCGCTCCCTCGAGGCCGCGCCCGTGATCCAGAGCGCCAAGGTGCCGATGGTCTCGTCGGCCTCGGTCAACAGCAAGGTCACCGAGGTCGGCGACTACATCTTCCGGGTGTGCTTTGTCGATTCCTTCGAGGGCCGGGTGCTCGCCAAGTTCGCCGCCGGCACCCTCCACTCCCGCCGCGTCGCCATCCTCACCTCCGCCTCCAACGCCTACAGCGTCGGCATGACGCGCGTGTTCAAGGAGAGCTTCCTCGCCGACGGCGGCACCGTCGCCGCCGAGCAGAAATACAGCGAAGGCGACAAGGACTTCCGCGCCCAGCTGACCGCGGTGAAGAATGCCGGGGCCGACGCCATTTTTGCCTCGGGCTATTACACCGAGGCCGCCCTGATCTGCAAACAGGCCCGCGCGCTCGGCCTGGACCTCCCGATCTTCGGCGGCGACGGCTGGGACGCCCCGCCCCTCCTCGAGATCGGCGGTGCCGCCATGGAAGGCACCTACCTCTGCGCCCACTACTCCCCGGAAAACCCCAGCCCGGAGGTGCAAAACTTCAACGTGCGGTACCACACCCGCTGGGGCGCCCTCCCGGATGCCTGGTCCGCCCTCGGCTACGACTCGGTCCTCGTCCTCGCCGATGCCATCACCCGCGCCGGCAGCGCCGAGCCGCGGAGGATCCGCGATGCGCTGGCCGTCACGAAGGATTTCCCGGCCGTCACCGGCCGCATCACCATGGACGCCAAGCGCAACGCCTCCAAGTCCGCCGTCATCCTGACGATCAAGGACGGCAAATACCAGTTCGTGACCTCGGTGGCGCCGTAGCCGGGTGGCGGGCGGGCCCGCCACAGTTGAAAGTTGAAGGTTGAGAGTTGAAAGATTCGATACCCAAACTCAACCAACCGCTTGCTGCTGGACATCTGTAGCTTGACCCGACTTTCAACTTTCCACCTTCAACTTTCAACTCCTGCCTCATGCGTCTGCCCCCCGCCATCTGTCTCGCCCTCTTGCTCGCGCTCCGCCTGACTGCGGCGGACACCATCAAGATCGGTGAATTCGCCTCGCTCACGGGCGCGCAGGCCTCGTTCGGCCAGACCAACCACCGCGGAGCCGTCTTGGCCGTCGAGGAGATCAATGCCGCCGGCGGCGTGCTCGGCCGGCAGCTTGAGCTGGTGACGGAGGACACCCGCTCCAAACCGGGCGAAGCCGCCACCGCGGTCAAGAAGCTCATCACCCGGGACAAGGTCACCGCCATCGTGGGCGAGACCGGCTCGTCGGCCGCCCTCGAGGCGGCGCCGCTCTGCCAGGCCGCCGGCGTCCCGATGATCTCCGCCACCGCCACCAACGCGCGCGTGACCGAGGCGGGCAGCTACATCTTCCGCGCCTGCTACATCGATTCCTTCCAGGGCACCGTCCTGGCCAAGTTCGCCCACCGCACGCTCCACGCCCGCCGCGTGGCGCTGCTGGTCTCGTCGGGCAACGCCTACAGCGTCGGCCTCGCCAAGTATTTCAAGGCGGATTTCACCGCCGCCGGCGGCCAGATCATCGCCGAGCAGAAATATTCCGAGGGGGACAAGGATTTCCGCGCCCAGCTGACGGCCATCAAGGCGGCGGCCCCCGACGCCCTCTTCGCCTCCGGCGACTACGCGGAGTCGGCCCTCATCTGCAAGCAGGCCCGCGAGCTCGGCCTGACCGTCCCGATTTTCGGCGGTGACACCTGGGACTCGCCTGCCCTCGGCGAGATCGGCGGCCAGGCCGTTGAAGGCGGCTACTTCTCCGCCCATTTCTCGCCCGAGGCCAGGGATCCCGTCGTGCAGGGCTTCGTACAGCGCTTCCGGCAGCGCTGGGGCACCGCGCCCGACACCGGCACCTCGCTCGGCTACGACGCCCTCATGGTCCTCGCCGACGCCCTCCGGCGCGCCGGCTCAACCGAGGGCGCCAAAATCCGCGACGCCCTCGCCGCCACCAAGGACTTCGCCGGCGTGACCGGCCGGATCACCATCGACGCCCAGCGCAACGCCTCCAAGTCAGCCGTCATCTTCACGGTGAAAGACGGTAAGTTCGTTTACGTGGAGTCGGTGGCGCCGTGAGAAAGGTTGAAAGTTGAAGGTTGAGAGTTGAAAGAAGAAGTCGAACTGTCGCGGCCGATGTTCAATTTCGAGAAACTCGATGCCTGGAACAAGGCCATCGTCTTGGCCAATACTGTCTACGAGGCGACCAAGTCTTTCCCCGCGGATGAGCGCTTTGGCCTGACCAACCAGCTGCGTCGCGCCGCTGTTTCCATCTCCTCCAATTTGGCCGAGGGATGTTCGCGTTCCTCCCAGTCGGATTTCGCCCGCTTTGTGGAAATCGCCACCGGCTCCGCGTTCGAGGTCGCCTCTCAAGTGGTGATTGCCCGCGATCAAGGCTACTTGAGTACCGCCCAGTTCCAATCCATTCAGGCCGGAGCATTGGAAATCACCCGCATGCTGAGCGGTCTCCGGCAAACCTTGCTTCGCGCCAAGGACTGAATCCTCTTTCAACTCTCAACCTTCAACTTTCAACACCGTCGCCCCTCTGACCGAATTCCTCCAGCAACTCCTCAATGGCCTCTCCCTCGGCGCGATCTTTGCGCTGATCGCGCTGGGCTACACCATGGTTTACGGCGTGCTGCGGTTCATCAACTTTGCCCACAGCGATGTGTTCATGGTCGGCGCCTACGCCGGCTACTATGTCGGCAAGCTCGTGCCGGAGCACACCATCTGGGGCGGCCTGGCGGCGCTGGCTCTCGCCATGGCCGTCTGCGCGGCGCTGGGCGTGATCATCGAGCGCCTCGCCTACCGGCCGCTGCGCAGCGCGCCGACGCTGAATGTCCTCATTACCGCGATCGGCGTCTCGCTGCTGCTGCAGAATCTGGGGCAGTTCTTCTTTGGCGCGACCCCCCGGCCTTTCCCGGAGCTGTTCCCCACGACCACGTTTGTGTTCTACGGCATTTATGTGTCGAGCAACCAGCTGGTCGTCATCGGGGTGACGCTGGTGCTGCTCTTCGCCCTCCGCTTCATCGTGCTGCGGACGAAGATCGGTACCGCCATGCGCGCCGTCTCACAGAACCCCAAGGCGGCCTCGCTGGTCGGCATCAACATCGATGTCGTGATCTCCTTCACCTTCGCCCTCGGCTCGGCCCTCGCGGCCGCCGGCGGCATCCTCTACGCGCTCAACTACCCGTCCATTGATCCGCTCATGGGCGTGCTGCCGGGCCTGAAGGCCTTCGTCGCCGCCGTGCTGGGGGGCATCGGCAACATTCCGGGCGCCGCGCTCGGCGGCCTGCTGCTCGGCGTGGTCGAGACCTTCGTGAATGGCAGCAAGGACTGGTCGACCTACAAGGACGCCATCGCCTTCGCCCTGCTCATCCTCGTTTTGCTCTTCCGGCCGGCCGGCCTGCTCGGCAGCTTCACCAAGGAAAAGGTCTGACATGCCGCGCCCGCTCCTCGCCCTCCTCATTGCCGTGGCCGCCGCCGCCGGGCTGTCGG
>JBAXWQ010000068.1:0-14208 GCA_037128315.1 Opitutia bacterium
CGTGCTTCACCGGGTAGGCGGCGTGGGCCGGATAGGACAGGAAATAAAACTTCGCCGGCTGGTCCGCCGCGCGCGAGGCGAACGAGACCGCCTGGGTCCCGCGGCCGAGATAAAGCCCGTCCAGCGGTTCGAGCGCATGGGTGGCGCCATCCACCGTCACGGTCCCGGCCCCGCCGAGATTGATGACGCCGGCTTCCCGGCGCTCCAGAAAGAAGGCGCTGCGCACTTCCGGTGGATTGGGCAGGGCGACGGCGGCCGGCCCGGGCACGATGCCGCCCACAATGGTGCGGTCCGTTTCCCAATAGTGAAAGGTGGCCGCGCCCGGCTGGAACAGGCCGCTGAGGAGAAACTCCGCGCGGAGCGCCTCCGGTGAAAGGGTGGAGGCGGTGCGGGGGTGATTGGTTTCGTGAACTTGCATGATGTGATAATTAAAACGCCAGGGTATGTCTTCAACTCCAGATGTTATCCTGAGCGCAGCGAAGGATCCACGCATACGCGCGTGGCGCCACCACCGTTGCCGTGGATTCTTCGCTGCGCCCAGAATGACAGGCTTTGCCGATGAATTGCATCTGAAGTCGTACTCTGGGACGAAACCCCGCCGTCGGACAGGAAATCTTTGCTTATGACGATAACGCTGCCCGGAGAGGGGATCCGGGCAGCGGCCAATCGGTCCGCCGTGCGGCGGGTTTAGAACGAGCCCTTGATGCCCATGCTGAGCTGGATGCCAAATTCCTCCTGTCGGAATCCGGCCGAATAAGCGGGCGAAACATCGCTGTAGCGCTGGATGATTTGCTCCTTGTTGAAGATATTGCGGGCGCCGGCAAAGATGCTGAACTTCTTGCTGATCTTATATTCGGCGCTCAGGTCAACATTCACGCGCGGCGCGTAGTACTCGTAGAACCCGGTGGTGGCACCGTACTGCGCGCCGGTCTGCAGGGCCGGACCGGTGATCGCGGTGCCCTTCTGCCGGCCGCGGTAGTTGAGGTTGATGTTGAACACCACGGGGCTGCGATTGTAGCTGAGGCTGAGGTTGCCCGCCTTGTCGATGAACCCGCGGAAATCAGCCGTTTGGGCCCCGCCGACATGCAGCGCGGTGCCGTTGGCCTTCACTGTTAAGTAGCGGCCAAAGCCCGGCAGGAAGGTCAGCGGTCGCACCAGGTTGAACTCAACCCCGTTGATGTCGGCCTCGCCCCCGTTGACCTGGGTGGAAACACCCCAGCCGACGTAGCGACTATCCAGGCCCAGCTGGTCGGCCAGTGCCTGATCAACGGTGCCGGCATAGTTCTGCCAGAAATCGCTGATGTTTTTCTTGAACACGCCGATGGAAGCGACCCCGCCCTTGTAGTAATATTCGAGCGACAGGTCAAAATTGTCGGCCGTCCAGGGCTTCAAGCCGGTGTTGCGGATCGTGATCGTGCCGGCCGCATTCGGATCGGTGTCGTTCTCGTTGATGTCGGTGTTGGGAATGATGTTGGCATAGTCCGGCCGGCCCATGGTCTTGGCGTAGGCGAAACGGACGAGGAGATCCTTCCTGATGTCGTACGTGAGATGCAGGCTGGGGTAATATCCGCCATAGCTTTTCTCGTCCTTGTACCCGCGTTCGATGCGAACCAGGGCCAGTTCCTGCAGGGAACCGACCGTCCCGGCGTCGACCCGCCGCACGCGCTGCACGCCGTCTACCAAGGGACTGCCATCCACATAACTGCCGTTGGCGTTGCGTTGCCAGACGGCATCCGGGTCGGACAGCACGCCCTGACCCTTGTCCGTGGTGCGTTCATAGCGCACGCCCGTGATGAAGTGCAGCTTGTTTTGCAGCAACCGGCCCTCGAGCTGCACGTAGCCCGCGTTGACCGTTTCCTCCATCTTCTCCGAATTGTTGATGCGGAAGGTCTCAGCCTCGACGCCGTCCTGATTGGTGCCGGTGCCCAGTCGGAAATAGCCCGGATGGTCCCGCAGTTCCTGACCTAGCTTGTAGGCGTCCACCCATTGGATATTCGGCGAAGACCAGTACGGATTCTGTCCGGAATAGGCGCTGTCCAGATAGGGCAGCGCGGAATCATCGGCCGTGTTGGCCACCCCATCCGCGCCCAGGAAGGTGCGGGTGTTCGCATAGCGGCGGTTGTCGCGTCCCTCGGTGCGATTGTTCACGCCGACCTTGATGGAGAAGGGAATGGCCCCGCTGTCGAAGTGGCGGATCAGGTTGGCAAAGCCGCCCCGCATGGTGGCCAGCCCATCGATCGGGTCGTCGCTGAGCGTGCCGATCCGGTAGTTGGCCAAGGTGTAGGGGTCGACGACCGAGCCCGTCGCGGACAAGGCCTGCCAGTTGAGCGTGGGAAAGGCGATGCCGGTCGCCTTGACGACCGATACGCCCTGCAGCGTGGTGCCGACATTGGCAAAATGGCCCCGATCCACGGCCCGATACCAGGTCTTGGAATTCGCCGCATGCAAACCGGCATCCAGGTTCCAATCACCCAGGTCCAGATTGTAGTGCAGGTTGATGGCCTCGGTATTGCCATACTTGTCGCGGAAGGAGCTGCCCTGGGTGACCGAGCCGCGGCCAAAGGCGCTCGTGACAAAATCGGGCCCGAAGGACAGGGCATTGTTCGTGGCATTGACGGGCGTCGGCGTGCCGGAGGTGCCGACATTAAAATTCAGGTTCCGGTTGCCGAAAACGGAATGATAAAAATTCTCCTGCACGGCGACGGACAGCGTCTGGGTGTCGGTAATCTTCCAGTCCGCCTTGGTGCCAAAGGACGCCCGGTGCGTGATTTTCGGGCCGTCCTGCAGCTGCCATTGCTGGAGGTAGGGAGCCGTGGGGGTGCCGCCGACCACCGTGGTCAGGCTGCCACCGGTCGGCGTGTAGGTGCCGGCGCCCTGCTGGTAATTCCAGGTCGGCTGCCAGCGGTGCTGCTCGTTGAACTGGTTGGAAGACAGGCCCGTGATGACGAGACCGAACTTTTTGTTCACGGGCAGGGTGTAGTCGAAATCGAAATTCGGCATCACCTTGGTGGTCTTTTTGTTGGTGGGTCCGGGTGTCGGCGTCAGCGACTTGTCCTCGCTGTTCATGTTCATGTAGACCCGGTAGTTCAGCTTCGCCTCCTTGCGCTCAAAGGCATTCTTCGAAACAAAGTTGATGTTGCCGCCGAGCGAATCGGCCGGGAAGTCCGGGGTCGGCACCTTGGTCACCTCGGTGCGGGACGTGTTGTTGATCGATACCTGCTCGAACTCAAAGATGCGGTTGCTGGCGCCAGAGGCGGAACTGGTCAGACGCATGCCGTCCCAGTACACGTTGGTGAAATTCGACGGGAAGCCGCGCACGGAGACCGTGCGGACGTCGGCTGCGACGTAGTCGACCGTGATACCGGGGAGAAACTTGAGGAACTCGCCGGGATTACCCTCATTGATGTCGCCGAAGGCATCGGAGGCCACAACCACCTTGATGTTCCCGGAATTGCGCTGCTCGTTTACCGCCAGCGCGTTCCCCTCGTACTCGCGGTTGCTCTGCACCACGAAGGTGTCGAGCTTCACCACCTTGTCGTCACCGTAGCGCTCGACGCTGGTGAGATTGAAATCGTACGTGGCCGTCTGGCCTGCGGCCACCGTCACGGTGGTCGTCTCGGGATCGAGACCTTCGAACGAGGCCTGCACCTTGACTTCGCCGGCGGGCACGTCGGTCAAACGATAATCGCCAAAGCTGTTGGTGTGGGTTTCACGGTTGGTGCCGACGAGGCTGATACGCGCATTATTGAGGTACCGGGCATTGCCGACGTTCTGGACTCGGCCGGTGATGACGCCGGTCCCGGCGGGGGTCTGGGCCGGCAGGCTGGTCAGGCCGAACGCTATGGCGAGGATGAGCAGGCCGCGGAGGATTGAGGTGTTTTTCATGCTAGTGGGGTTCAGGTTCAGGGTTAGGAAAGGATGCGAGAAAAGCGGAGTGTGGCGCGTGGCTTAAGCTGATTAAGGACCAGCGGAAGCCGTGGCGAACGCCACGTCGGCCCGCTGACGGGGGCATGACCAAGGTTGGGGGCAGAAGCGTAGCAAGGCAGGGTTAGACCGGGGTTGGTTAACAATAGCGGCTCCCACCGGCGCTGTATATGCCATATTCCGCATTTGAATTTACATATTGCGCAAATTCCCTCTGATGGCACCGCCCCCTCGCCCCCATGAGCCGTCCCGTTCCGCCGCGCATCATCGCCTTTCTCCAGCTGGATATTGAATACGGGCGGGGCATCTTGCAGGGCATCGCCCGGTATTTTCAGCAACATCCGGAAATAACCGTGCTGAAGTTCATGCGGCCCGCGGCCTACCGGCGCGAGGCGATCGTGCGGCTTGCCCCCGATGGGATCATCGCCCAGATCTCCAACCAGGAAGATGAGCGGGTGCTCAGCCAGCTGGGGGTGCCCATCGTCAATGTCTCGGGCATATTGCGCCACCCCGCGCTGACCACGGTCAACTCCGACGACATGGGGGTGGGCCAGCTCGCCTTGAGTCATTTTCACGGCCGCAACCTCCGGCATTTCGCGTACGTCGGTGACCGCACGCATGCCGCGGCCAAACTGCGCTGGCAGGGCTTCCAGGCCGCCGCCCGCCGCCTCGGCACACCCACCGTGCCCCGCTATTTTCTGCCCCACGAGGAAAGCGATTCACCCTACCCCGAGCGGCTGCAGCGTGGCCTGGTCAAGTGGCTGCGCCAACTCCCCCACCCGATCGGCGTGCTGTGCTTCACCGACCGCGTGGCCATCGAGGTGGCGGAAGCCTGCGCGCGGGCCCGGCTGCGGGTGCCGGAACAGGTGGCCATCCTCGGGACCGGCAACGACGCCAGCCGGCTGGACTTTGCCCACGTCGAGGTCTCCAGCATCCAGCTCAACACGACGCGCATCGGCCACCTCGCGGCCGAGACCCTGCACCAGATGATCCAGCAGCCGGGCCAGCCGCCCGTGGAAATCCTGGTGCCTCCGCAGCGCATCAGCATCCGCCGCTCGACCGACCGGTTTGCGGTCAATGACGAACTGGTGGCCGGGGCGCTCGATCACATCAGCGCGCACGTGGGCAATCCGGTCTACGTGACGGAGATCGCCCGCGCAGCGGGCGTTTCCCGGCGTTCCCTGGAAATGCACTTCCGGCGCTCCCTTGGCACCTCGGTGTATGCGCAGGTGCAACGGATCCGCTTCGAGCGGGTGCTCGAACTCATGACGGACCCGGCCATGAGCCTGGATGCAATCGCCTACAGCACGGGGTTCGGCGGGGCGGCGGCTTTTTCCACCATGTTCCGGCGGCATTTCAAGGTCGCGCCCTCCGTCTACCGGCAGGGGATCCTGCCCCAGCCGCCCCACTTTCCCGCTCCGGGGCCGGCCGCACCCCGCAATCGCCACGCACGCCGCTGACTTGGCGTAATCAGTGAGCTGTAGGTCGGGGTTGACCCCCGACACGCGTGACGCGGAGTCGGGCATAAAGCCCGACCTACATTCGAAGGCTAATCCTGGGACCGCGCCCTCGGGCGTATTTTCAAAATGCCTTGTCATCGCGATTTGATATTGCAGGGATGGCACCCACGCGCTCCGCGCCGGTCCGGCTCCCATTGGGCCACCCCGCCATATCAAATTTCTCTTTTCCCATGGCCCTCGCCCCGCATCGCTCCCTCGCCCCGGCCGGCCATTCGCTCTCGGCTGATCAGGTTCGCTCCCTGGTGGCGATGGCTTGCCCGCCCGAAAACTACCGAGGCAAGCGCATCGTGCTGATCATTCCGGATGCCACCCGCACCGCGCCCGTCGGGCTGATGTTCAAGACCCTGTTCGCCCAACTCGCCGGCGTGACCAGGAAATTCGACGTCATGCTCGCCCTCGGCACCCATCCCGCGATGACGGACGACGCCATCAACGAGCGCGTCGAGATCACCGCCGCCGAACGCGCCACCACCTTCAAGGACGTGGAGTTCATCAACCATGAATGGGACAACCCGGCCGCCCTGCGCGACCTCGGCTCCATTCCGGCGGAGCAAATCAAGGCGCTCTCCGGCGGCCTCTTCGCGATGGCCGTGCCCGTCCACATCAACCGGCGCCTCTTCGACTACGACCAGGTCATCATCTGCGGCCCGGTGTTTCCGCACGAGGTCGTCGGCTTCTCCGGCGGCAACAAGTACCTCTTCCCGGGCGTCGCCGGCCCCGGCATCCTGAATTTTTTCCACTGGCTCGGCGCCGTCGTCACCAACCCGATGATCATCGGCAACAAATGGACCCCCGTCCGCCGGGTCGTCGACCGCGCCGGCGCCATGGTCACCGTGCCCAAGCTCTGCTTTTGCCTGGTGGTCCACGGCAAGGGTGAGCTCGCCGGCCTTTTTGCCGGCACGCCTGAGCAGGCGTGGGACGATGCCAGCGAACTTTCCCGCGAGCTCCACATCACCTACAAGGACCGGCCGTTTCACACCGTGCTGTCCTGCGCGCCAAAGATGTACGACGAGCTCTGGGTCGGCGGCAAATGCATGTACAAGCTCGAGCCCATCGTCGCCGACGGCGGCGAACTCATCATCTACGCCCCGCACATCCACGAAGTCTCCCTGGTCCACGGCAAGCTGATCGAGCGACTGGGCTACCATTGCGTGCAGTATTTCCTCAAGCAGTGGGACAAGTTCAAGGACGAGCCCTGGGGCACCATGGCCCACTCGACCCACGTCCATGGCATCGGCACCTACGACGAGCAGACGGGCATCGAGACACCGCGCGTGCGGGTCACCCTCGCCACCGGCATCCCGGAGGCCACCTGCAAAAAAATCAACCTCGGCTACCGCGACTGGCGCACCATCAACCCGGCCGACTTCGCCCACCGCGAGGCGGAGGGCATCTTCTACGAACCCAAGGCCGGCGAGCGGCTGTATCACCTGCGCCAGAAACCGAAGTGGGCGGGCGGAGAGTGATTATTGGTCAATGGTCATCGTTCATCGTTCATTGTTCATTGTTCAACGTTCATTGCTCGGCGCCGCACCGGTAGCTGATGAACAATGAAAGTTGAACGATGAAAGATGATAAATGAGTCCGCGTCTTAACCCTTCCCCCGACTTGCCCTGAACCGGCAATTCCGTTTGGCTCAACTTTCAACTGCGGCGCTGCGCCGCCCCCCCATGACCAAATCCGACATCCTCGCCCGCCTCAAAGCCGAGAAGGTCATCGCCCTGATCCGGGCCGACAGTTCCGCCAGCCTGCTCGACTGCGCCCGCGCGCTGTCGGCCGGCGGCCTCAACTGCATCGAGCTCACGATGACCACGCCCAACGCCATTGAGCTGTGCGCCCAGGTCGCCCGGGAGCTGCCGCAGGTCCTGCTCGGGCTCGGCACCGTGCTCGACGCCGACACCGCCCGCCGGGGTATCGCCGCCGGCGCGAAGTTCATCGTCACGCCCGCCGTCCGCCCGACCGTCATCGCCGTATGCCGGGAGCTGGACGTGCCGATCCTGTCCGGCGCGCTCACCCCCACCGAGGCCTACACCGCGCACGAGCTCGGCGCCGATGTCATCAAGATCTTCCCGGCCGAGTTCTTCGGCCCCGCCTACATCAAGTCCCTCAAGGCGCCCTTCCCCAAACTGGAGTTTTTGCCCACCGGCGGCGTCACGCCCGAAACCGTCGGCGACTTCCTCAAGGCCGGCGCCTTCGCCACCGCCGCCGGGAGCGCCCTCGTCGCCCCCGCCGCCCTGAAGGCCGGCGACTGGGCCGCCGTCACCGCCCGGGCCAAGCAGTTCGTGGCGGCCGCGGCGGCGGCCAAGTAGCGAGCATCGAGTAGCGGGTAGCGAGCATACTGCACGTTGCTTAACTACTCGCTACCCGCTACCCACTACCCGCTACTCCACTTCAATCAATCCCAGCCCCTTCTCCTCCTCCCATGTCACTCAATATTCGTTCGGCCAAGGAATGTCGTTTTGACCAGCTCTCGCTCGGCGAGGTCATGCTCCGCCTCGACCCCGGCGAGGGCCGCGTCCGCACCGCCCGCTCGTTCACCGCCTGGGAGGGCGGCGGCGAATACAACACCTCGCGCGGCCTGCGCAAATGCTTCGGCCTGAAGACCGGCGTCTGCACCGCCTTCGTCGACAATGAGGTCGGCCACCTCGTCGAGGATTTCATCATGCAGGGCGGCGTCGCCACCGAATACATCAAGTGGCGCGAGGATGACGGCATCGGCCGCACCGTGCGCAACGGCCTCAACTTCACCGAGCGCGGCTTCGGTATCCGCGGCGCCGTCGGCGTGCCGGACCGTGGCAACACCGCCGCCTCGCAGCTCAAGCCGGGCGACTTCGACTGGGAAAAAATCTTTGGCGAGCAGGGCGTCCGCTGGTTCCACACCGGTGGTATCTTCGCCGCGCTTTCCGAGACGACCGCCGCCCTCACCGTCGAGGCCGTCAAGGCCGCCAACAAGCACGGCACCATCGTCAGCTACGATTTGAACTACCGCCCCTCGCTCTGGAAAACCATCGGCGGCCTCAAGAAGGCCCAGGAGGTCAACCGCGAGATCGCCCGATATGTCGACGTCATGATCGGCAACGAGGAGGACTTCACCGCCTCGCTCGGCTTCGCCGTCAAGGGCGCCGAGGACCTCAAGCACATCGAGACCGGCGCCTTCAAGGCCATGATCGAGACCGCCGTGCAGGAGTTCCCCAACTTCAAGGTCGCCGCGACCACCCTGCGCCACGTCCACACCGCCACGGTGAACGACTGGAGCGCCATCCTCTGGCACGAGGGCAAGTTCTACGAGAGCCGCCCCTATCCGCGTCTCGAGATCCTCGACCGCGTCGGCGGCGGCGACTCCTTCGCGTCCGGCCTGCAGTTCGGCTTCCTCTCGAAGAACGACCCGCAGCTCGCCGTCGACTACGGCGCGGCGCACGGCGCCTTCGCTTCGACCACCCCCGGCGACACCTCGATGGCCACGCAGAAGGAAGTGGAAAAACTCATGAAGGGCGGCAGCGCTCGGGTGGTCCGGTGATTGCCGCCCCATGCGCCGCCCTGAGCTCGTCGAATGGGCCGCGCGCGGGTGGTGCGGTGAGGGGCTTCCTCCACATTCTGTAGCGACGAGCGCCAGCGAGTCGTCGTTCGTCGGCTCGCTGGCGCTCGCCGCTACTTCGCGGCCGGCCGAAAATATCGAAGCATCAATCGCATCCCCATGACCTTTCCCTTTCGCCTCCTCGCCTTCCTGCTGCTCGCCGCGCGCTGTTTCGCCGAGCCCATCGTCATCCCCCTCTGGCCCGAGGGCGTGCCGGACGCCCAGCCCAATGGCGGCGCGGAATTCATCAAGGACGATCGCCAGTACAACGTCCAGATTCCGACCCTCACCTATTTTCCCGCGCCGCAAGGATCCGCCGGCGGCACCGTGGCCATCGTGTGCCCCGGGGGCGGCTACACGCGCCTCGCCATCAGCAATGAGGGCAACGGCCTGACGCACTGGCTGAATTCACTGGGGGTGCCGGTGTTCCTGCTGAAATATCGGATGAAGGAATATGGCCATCCCGCGCCGTTGCGCGACGTGCTGCGGGCCGTGCGCCTCGTGCGTTCCCGCGCAGCCGAGTTCGGCGTCGACCCCCAGCGCATTGGTGTCTTTGGGTCCTCCGCCGGCGGCCATCTCGCGGCTACTGCCGCCACTTTGTATGATCACCCCGCCGGCCGGACGGGCGCGGCCCTGGATGCCGTCAGTGCCCGCCCTGACTTCATCGTGCTGCAATATCCGGTGATTTTCATGGCCGGACCGTTCGCCCATCACGGGTCACCCGAAGCATTGCTGGGCAAGCATCCGGCCCCCGACCTTGTCGCCCTGCTGTCCCCGGACCGCCAGGTCACGAAGTCCACCCCGCCGGCATTTCTGGTCGCGACCGCGGAGGACACCTCTGTTCCCTTGGAAAACTCGATCGCCTTCTACACCGCCCTGCGCTCCGCTGGCGTGCCGGCCGAGCTGCATTTGTACGAAAAGGGCGCGCATGGCTTCGGCCTGCGCCCGGACCTCGGCCCCACCTCCGCCTGGCCGCAACGCGCCGAGGAATGGATGCGCAGCCACAGTTGGCTGAAGTGATGGTCCGCGCAGCCACAGGCCATCGTGCCGGTGGGGCTTGCAGCAGCGGGCGCGGCCATCACTTCTGATTTTCGTGTCTTTTCGCGCCTCTTCGTGGCGAAAATCTGATCCAAGAGCTTGGTGGCCACAAAGAGGCACGAGAACCCACAAAAAGAAGCCGGAATGTCCAATTCCGCGGGGTAATTGGCATTACTCCTTCTCCCACTCGTCCGTCTTGGGATAAAACTTCACCAACAGGAGATTGATCACCCCCAGGACCGCGAGCCCGGCCAGGCCGTTCTGGGTCGAGCGCGCCAGATGCTGCCAGGGATAGTCGTGCTCGGCGAAAGCCGGGATGAAATATTGGACGGTAATCGCCAGCCCCTTCGCGGCGACCCAGGCCAGCGGCGCCACCACCCACCACCCCGACCACCGGCGGACCAATAACGCGGCCGCGAGCACAAAAAAGATCACCTCGAGGCTCATCGAGCCGGCGGTGAGGGAGACCGGCAGACCGGTCACCAGCAGATTGATGAGCGGAGTCACCAGGCCGACCAGCAGCCCCGTGACAGCCCCGCGAAAATAGACCGCGAGAAACGTCGTCCAGAAAACCGGGAGGACAAAGACGCCCAGCGGGCGGTGTCCCGACCAGGGGAGCAGATGAACGAGAAACGGCACCAATCCGGCGACCACGAGGAGCACCGTGGTTTCGCGCCAGCCGGCGCGGGACAGGAACAGAGCGGGACGGGCTGATGTGCTCATAGTCCGGCGACGCTACGGCACTTCCTACGGCAGCGGAAGCCGAAAGTCTGGTAGGGGTGGCGCCAGCCACACACCCCGCCCTGCGGGCACCCCTCTCAAGAGGGGATTTTCGCCGGCATAGATCGGGTCCCCTCTTGAGAGGGGTGGCGTGAAACGCCGGGGTGTGTGCCCGGCCGCCTGCGGATCGAATTGAACAATGCAAAGGCAAGCACCGTTCTTCGCCTGGTTGCCGCTAGGTTCTGTCGCCGTCGCAGTTCTCGCATTCCCCCTTGCCTAGCAGCCTCCGCTGCACAGAAATAGCGGGCGTGAGCATGTTGCCCCATACCAACCGTCTGCTCGGCCGGCAAAGGATCCCCCGGTCGTGTGCGGGCATTGGCTTGGTGGAACTCATGGTGGTGGTGCTGATCATCAGCATGCTGATGGCCGTCGCCGTGCCCTCCTACCAGCGGGTGCGGCAGAAGGCCAAGGCCGCCACGCTGGTCAACGACCTGCGGGTGTTCGCCGCCGTCTTTCAAGCCTACGCTCACGAAAACGGTGTCTGGCCCGCCGAGGCCGCCTCCGGGGTGGTGCCGACCGGCATCACCAGTCAGGAGCTGAAGATCGATGTTTGGACCCACGACACCCCGAACGGTGGACGCTTCGACTGGGAGTACAACCAGACCCACAACGGCGTGAAATATCGCGCGGCGATCGCCATCACGGACGGCCCCGGACTCCCTTTGGTGGTCGATCTGGAAATGTTCCGCCTGATGGATTTGGCGCTCGATGACGGCAACCTGAACACCGGTTCCTTCCGCCTGGGCGATGGTAATTGCCCGCTCTACATCCTCGAACCCTGATGGCCGCCACCGCTTACAGTGTCACCCTGCATCACCTGGCCCCCGACGCCAAGGCGGCCGGCCTGGCGTATCCGGACGAGCAATTGCTGAACGTCACCGTCCCCCAATTGCGGGACCTGCTCATTTCCCTCAGCGAAGTCGCGGCGCATCTCACCATTTACGAACCGTCCGCGCCGGAGATTCGCATCAAGACCGACCGGGATGTATTCGTCATCCGCACCCGCTACCGCCGGCTCTGCTTTGTCGGCTGGGAAGCCATTCTCCGGGGCGAGGATCACTCCATCGGGTTCATCATCAGCACGGTCACGGGCAATCTGGAGCTCATCAAGACCCCGGCCAAGGTCGAGCGGGCGCCCGCGACCAGTGCGACCCGCGGAGCCAGCACCCCCAGCGTGCAGGCCGGCGGCATCCCCCGCTGGGCCAAGATTGCCACGCTCGCGGTCCTCATCCTCGGCATCAATGGCGTGACCGCCTGGATGCTGCTGCGGCCGCCGCCGTCCCTGCTGCCCAAGCACGAGCTGTTGTCCGAGTCCGAATCACGCGCCCTCCTCATCAAGGCCGCCGGCCTCTATGAGACCGGCGCCGAACCTGGCGACCGCCGGCTGGTCATCGACACCAGCGGCAAGCTGCTGCTGGGCAAACTTAACGCCCAACGCGCCATTTCCGAGGAGCGGTCCAAGATGTCTCGCGGCGCCCTGGTCGACGGCCGGCCGGCCCTGATCACCGGCGAGGCCGTGGTGCAGCTGAAGGATGCCGACACCGTGGTGATGTTCAACACCACCTACCGCCGCCACGGACGGTAGACGCTGGGCTGAGTAGCGACAGGCGCTTGCCGCGCCGAAGCTTTGCGCAGGCAGGTCCCGGCCGGTCGAGTTCGTAACAATCCCGATCCCACAGGCACGGAGGCCTGTGGCTACACGAAACGCCGGTCTCGGCCGTTCGGGCCTCGGTCATCCCCGTAGCGACAGGCGTCTCTGCCTGTCGGGCCTTGGTCTCAGCAGGCAGGGACGCCTGCTGCTACGAAACCAGGATCCCAATCCTACCGCTGGATCCGCGCCGAGCCGCCCTTCGCGAAGGCCTTCACCTGCTCCACCGTCGCCATCGAGGTGTCGCCCGGGAAAGTCGTGAGCAGCGCGCCGTGCGCCCAGCCGAGATTGACCGCCTCCTGCTCGCTGGCCCCGGACAGCAGGCCGTAGACGAAGCCCGCCGCATAGCCGTCGCCGCCGCCCACGCGGTCCACGACGTCGAGCTCGCACATCGGCGACTGATAGGTCTTCCCGTTGATCCAGGCGACCGCGCCCCAGGTGTGGCGGTTGGTCGAGTGCACCTCGCGCAGGGTGGTGGCGACGACCTTCACGTTCGGGAATTTCTTCACGGCCTTGTCGATGACCGCGTAGAATGCGGACGGATCGAGCTTGGACTTGCTCTCCACATCCTGCCCCTCGATGCCGAGGCCCTTCTGCAGGTCCTCCTCGTTGCCGACGAGCACATCGACATGCTGCACGATGCGGCCGAGCACATCGAGGGCCTTGGCCTGCCCGCCCCAGATGTCCCAGAGTTTCTGGCGGTAGTTGAGGTCGAAGGACGTGACGGCGCCGGCGGCCTTGGCGGCCTTCATCGCCTCGACGATCAGCTCGCCCGTCGTCTCGGACAGGGCGGCAAAGATGCCGCCGCTGTGGAACCAGCGCACGCCGCCGCCGAAGATTTCTGCCCAGTTGAAATCGCCCACCTTGAGCTGCGCCGCGGCCTCGTTGCTGCGGTTGTAGAACACCACCGGGGCGCGCACGCCCTGGCCGCGGTCGGAATAGACGGTGGCCATGTTGGGCCCGCGCACGCCGTCGTGCTTGAATTTTTTGTAGAACGGCGTGACGCCCATGGCGCGCACCCGCTCCGCGATGAGCTCGCCCACCGGGTAGTCCACCATCGCCGAGGCGATGCCCGTCTTCAGCCGGAAGCAGTCGGACAGATTGGCCGCCGCGTTGAACTCGCCGCCGCTGACGTGGATGTCGCAATGCGTCGCCTTGCGGAACGGAATGATGCCGGGATCAAGCCGATGGACGAGGGCGCCGAGGGAGACAAAATCGAGGGCGCCGGTGGGGCGAATGGTCAGGCCGTTGCTCATGAGCGGGAGGGGTTGGGTTGGGTTCGGAAAAAATGCGGGAAGTTCCTTATGTGCCACCGCCGGCATTTAGGGCGAGTATTTTTGTGCGGGCCGGTCGCTTATGACGTTAACGGCCGGGAGGGCCCGCGGCAGTTGAAAGGTGAAAGTTGAAGGTTGAAAGAAGGAGGCCAAGCCCGGGTGGCTGGCCGCCATTTCCCACCCGCGGGTTACTGCCAACCCCAATCCGCTGTGGCCTCTTGAATTTCCGGATGCCCGTCTTTCAACTTCCACCCTTCAACTTAACCGGCTCCGCCGGTTAGTCCTTGTCCGCTTGCCGATCCGACATAGTTTGCCCTACACCTTTTGCCTGTCCATCGCGTTGACCACGACCCGCTCCAATCCCAGCCGCCTCGCCGCTTTTGGCCAAGAGCCCATCGAACGAGCCTTTACCCTCGTCGAAGTGATGATGGCCTCGCTCATGCTGGTAGC